>JBGURN010000054.1:0-10333 GCA_045131955.1 Bacteroidaceae bacterium | reverse complement strand
CCCGCCATTCTCAAGGGGCTCAAGGATTATGCCCAGTTCACCGCCCCGTTGGAAGGCGTAAAACTGCCCAAATCCAAGAAGGTGTTTGACAACAGCAAGGTGACCGATCACCACGCCATCATACCCACCGGAGTATATCCCAACAACCTCAGTCAGCAGGAGCGTGCCGTGTTTGACCTGATAGCGCGCCGTTTCATCGCCGTATTCTACCCCGACTGCCTCTACGCCCAGACAACGGTGCTGGGCAAAGCCGGACGCGCCGAGTTCAAGACCACCGGCCGCGAGATTCTCAAACCCGGATGGAGGGTCCTCTTTGACAAGGAAAAGACCGATGAAAAGGCCGATGATGACGAGCGCATACTCCCCCAGTTCACCGTCGATGAAAGCGGTCCACACCTGCCTGAACTGCAGGAGAAATGGACCACCCCGCCCAAGCCCTATACCGAGGCGACCCTGCTGCGCGCCATGGAAACGGCAGGAAAGCTGGTGAATGACGAGGAACTGCGTGACGCCATGAAGGAGAACGGCATAGGCCGCCCGTCAACCCGTGCCGCCATCATTGAGACCCTCTACAAACGCGGATACATGCGTAAGGAAAAGAAAAACCTGTACCCTACGCCAACGGGTACAGGCCTTATTGACCTTATCCATGAGGAGCTCTTAAAGAGCGCCGAACTTACCGGCATCTGGGAGAAACACCTGCGCGAGATTGAGCGCGGCAAGTATCAGCCCGCCCAGTTCATGGATGACCTCAAGCAGATGGTCACCACCCTGGTCCGCGACGTCCTCTCAGACAACTCCTCCAGATTATGACGGATTGGGGTCAGACCCCTTTCCGTCAATCTTTCTCCAGAAAATAAAGGCTGAACCCTACGTTGCTGGGGTTATCCGATGTCTCATCGGGCATGGATGTTACTATGACATGGTTATATCCGTAACTATCGGCCTTGAACAGGTAACCGTCATACTTCCAGGCCCAGGAGTGCTGGCCGTGTTTGACATACTCAAAGATGGTTCCCGTTGAGAGAGTGGTTTTATTATTCGAGCCTACTACATTATACTGCAGGGTAGCCACGCCATCCTTGAATGTGAGCCTAATGACATCCGTGTAGGTCGTGTAAGACCATGTGTTATTAAGGATATCAGGAGTGGGATTATCGTCTTTAATACATCCGGTCAGTGAGAATGACGCCATGAGCGCCATCAGGCATATAAGGAGTTTTGATTTTTTCATAATGGAAACTTTTTAAGATGATTAAAACTTGAATCCGACGCCGACTTTCCAGCAGCTGAAGGCGCCGGGACAGTTGATCCATTCACGATAGTACATATCGGGAGCTATCGTTGCCCTGTCAAACAGTTTGGAGCTATCCTTGAGATAGCTGAAAGTGCCGTAGAAATGCTTGAATCCCACCTCGGCTCCGATATTGTACTGCAGTGTGAAACGGTTGGCATCATCCTCCTCAGTTTCGCCACCATATATCCTTATAATCGCATTCTGATAGGTATTTGAGTCATACTGGTTTTTCACGTCATATGCCAGATTGTATTTGGCCGATACACCCACGAAGGGGATTATATACAGATCCGGCTCATCGACCAGTTTGAATCCGATATTAACGGGGACATTCATATAGATATACTGTATCTCTACCAGTCTCTGCTCGCAGAAATCCGTCTCGTTCAGGACCTGGATAGGTATCTTTTTCCTCATGTTCTGACTGTATTTGGCAAGCGAGCAACCGATTCCCGTCATAAGCTGGAACTTGGAGTTGAACAGAGGCACGGACAGGTCGTAATTAAGACTCGCTCCCCTGAGGGCATCATCATATTCGTCTAACTTAATTGAAATGATTGAGGCACTGACGCCGTGTGAGAATTTGAGATCTCCAAACTCATGTTCCTGACTGGTTTGGCTAAAAGCCTGCAATGGGAAGGCAATAATCCCAAGGATCAGCAATAACGCTTTTTTCATAAATTGGTTGTATCTATAAATTAGAATTAGGACTCTTTCTGCAAAGATAGTTAATTTTTTGACGGATTGGGGTCAGACCCCTTTCCGTCACAATATCGAAAGATATTGTACGTTATTGTAATGTGAAACAAATGGCTGCATACCTGACAGTGGCGGCCCTGCTGCTTTGTGGCTGCGGGGCCGAGATCAGTCTGCGCAAGGGTGACCAGAGCTATGCCCTGGGTGAATACTCCGAGGCTGCAGCCCGATACAAGAAGGCTTATTCCGGAACTCCCGCCAAGGAGAAGGAACTGCGTGCCGACATAGCCTTCAAGCTGGGCGAGAGCTACCGTCGCATCAATTATGTGCCGCGAGCCATCGCCGCCTACCAGAACGCGGTCCGATACAAATACCCTGACAGCATAGTATATCGCCATCTGGCCGATATGCAGCGCGCCAGCGGCAAGGTCAAGGATGCTCAGAAAAACTACCTCATAGCGCTGGAGCATGACCCCGATGACCGCCTGGCCCGTAACGGTCTGGAGTCCTGCGATCTCATTCAGCAGTGGAAGGACAACCCCACCCGTTATATCGTAAAGAGAGACAACATCATGAACGGCCGATACGCCGACTGGTCACCTGTCTATGCCAGTCAGGAATACGACCAGATCATATTCACGTCAACACGCAAGGAGAGTACCGGTGAGGATGTGAACGGCATAACCGGCATGAAGAACTGCGACTTCTTCCTGATACGCAAGGATGAGAAAGGCAAGTGGCAGAAACCCGAGCTCATAGAGGGCGGCCCCAACACCAACTTCGAGGACGGCACCTGCTCGTTCAGCCCCGACTTCAAGACCATGTACTACACCTACTGTGCATCGGACCCTCAGCTGCCGCGCCCCGCCACCATCTACACCTCATCGCGTACCGATGCATCATGGGCGGCCGGCAAGCCCTACAGCTCGTCATCGGACTCGGTTTATAACTACGCACATCCCGCAGCCTCGCCCGACGGCAAGTGGCTCTATTTCGTGTCCGATATGGACGGCGGCTATGGCGGTCTGGACCTGTGGAGGGTACCTGTGGGAGGCCGACTCATAGGAGCCGAAAACCTGGGTCCCGATATCAACACCCCCGGCAACGAGATGTTCCCTACATTCCGCCGCAACGGAGAGCTCTATTTCTCATCCGACGGCCATCCCGGCATGGGCGGTCTGGACATACTGCGTGCCGTGAGCACCAGTGACACCACATGGACCATCAGCAACCTGGGCGCACCCGTCAACTCCGCAGCCGATGACTTTGGAATGACATTCGAGGGCGACTACACACGGGGCTTTTTCAGCTCCAACCGCAATGACGGACGCGGACGCGACCACATATACTCCTTTGAACTGCCCGAGACCGTGCATAACCTGATAGGATGGGTATATGAGAAAGACGGCTACGAACTGCCAGACGCCCTGGTCTACCTGGTGGGCAACGACGGCACCAACCTCAAGCTCAACGTACGTGAGGACGGCTCGTTCACGCAGCGTGTAACTCCCGGCGTAAGCTATCTGCTTCTGGGTACCGCCAAGGGATTCATGAACTACAAGCAGGAGATCACGGCCGATTCCACCGACCAGGACCGCGAGTATGTGCTCCAGTTCCCGCTCTCGTCAATATCCAAGCCTGTGCTTATAGACAACATATTCTTTGACTTTGACCGCGCCACCCTCAGGCCGGAGTCGGCAGAGTCACTCGATGAACTGGTACAGTTGCTCAAGGACAACTCAGGCGTGACCATAGAGATAGGTGCCCACTGCGATTACAAGGGTGACGACCAGTACAACCGCCGTCTCTCACAGCAGCGCGCCGAGAGTGTGGTCAGCTACCTGATAAACCACGGCATTGACCAGAAACGACTAACCGCAAGAGGTTACGGCGAGAGCACGCCCAAGACCATAAACCGGAAGGTGGCCGAGAGATATGACTACCTGGAGGAGGGCACGGTACTGACCGAGGAGTTCATAGGCACCCTGACCGATGCGCAGCAGGAGGAGTGCAACCAGCTTAACCGTCGCACCGAATTCCGCGTGATACGCACCACATACGGTCTGTTCGGAGGTAATTAACTGACAGAGATCCTTATCCTCCACTCCTGAGGATACATGTTGTTGGCGCGGTTTCCCAGATTCTTGACAAATCCCAGAGGTATGCCGTTATAGGTAACCATCACTATGCCGCGAGTGGTGTCATCCAGGCGTAGCGCATCGCAGTGCAGATAATCAAGTGCCTGCCTGCGGGTGAGTTCCACCTCATGGAATGCCGTACGGTCCAGGGCATCGGACATAGCCAGCGCGTGTGCCGGAACCCAGTCACGCCCCTTACGCACCGCCACCTCAATACCCGGAAGCAGGGTGTACAGCTCCTGGTTCACATGATTCATGACCGATGCCAGGGCGGCGGGAAGCGCATATATGGAATCACCTTTTATAAAGAACTCATAATCCGATGCCGGAGCGAGCCACCTGCGACACTCCGCAGGCACGGATGTATCGGTCTTGAACGGACGCAGCGAGGGCTCGCGCATGGCGCCCTCAGGTTTCTGCAGCAGACAGAGAAAGAATCCCTCTCCGCGTGTGCGGTGCTGCATGAAATGATATACCGGGAGGCTGCTGTCAGTCAGCGAGCCTGTAATATTCCACTCGGGAACGGTATCGATGGCAACGGGAACGGCTCCGAACCTCTCCATCATCCAGCTCACGTTATCCTCATCCTCATGACGATTGAACGTACAGGTGCTGTATATAAGGAATCCGCCGGGTTTGAGTGCCGGCCATATGGCCTCCAGAATCTCACGCTGGCGTGCGGCGCACATCTCCACGTTACGCAGGCTCCAGTCTGCCACAGCCCCCTCATCCTTTCGGAACATACCCTCGCCCGAGCAGGGTGCATCGACAGCGATAAGGTCAAACATAAGTGACGACTGGCCTATCTGGGCAGGAGTGTTGCAGCTCACCATCACACCCGGCCTACCCCACTTGGTCATGTTCTCGGCCAGGATCTGGGCACGGCCACGCTGAATCTCGTTACTCACCAGCAGGCTACCCTCGGGGAGCAGTGATGCCAGCAGCGTAGACTTGCCGCCGGGAGCCGCGCACAAATCAAGTGCACGTACCGGCCCGCTCACGCACTTGCGTACCGCCTGCTCCAGGAACATGGACGATGCCTCCTGGACGTAATAGCAGCCGCTGTGCAGCAGAGGGTCAAGGGTAAACTGCGGACGGTGATCCAGATAAACGGCCCTTTCAGCCCAGGGTACACGGCCGTCGGCACTGCATCCGAGTGACTCAAGTACCATACGTTCCGCATCCTTTACCGCGGGATTGAACCTCACGCTCACCTGGGGTTCGGACTGGAGAGCATCAATAAGTTCTCCCCTCTCCCCGTCCGGAAGTATCTCTGAAAGTATGTTGATAAATTCCTGAGTAAAGGCCATACCTAATCTGAATCTTACCGCGAAGGTAAGCCAAAAAATCAGTATATTCGCAGACAAGAAAAAGAATAACCGATGAAACAGTACCTAGACCTGCTTGAAAGGATACTCCGTGAAGGAGTGCAGAAAGGAGACCGTACCGGAACCGGCACACTGAGCGTGTTCGGACACCAGATGCGGTTCAATCTTGAGGAGGGATTTCCCCTTCTGACAACCAAGAAACTGCATCTCAAATCAATCATATACGAGCTCCTCTGGTTCCTTGACGGCAACACCAACGCGAACTGGCTACAGGAACGCGGAGTCCGCATTTGGAATGAATGGGCTGATCCTGACGGCGACCTGGGACATATCTACGGTTATCAGTGGCGCTCATGGCCCGATTACGAGGGAGGTTTCATAGACCAGATCTCCGAGGCCGTCGAGACCATAAAGAACAACCCCGACTCACGCCGCATCATAGTAAGCGCATGGAACGTGGCAGACCTCAAGAACATGAACCTGCCTCCCTGCCATGCATTCTTCCAGTTCTATGTGGCTGACGGACGTCTGAGCCTGCAGCTCTACCAGCGCAGCGCCGACACTTTCCTGGGCGTGCCGTTCAACATAGCGTCGTACGCCCTGCTCACCATGATGATGGCTCAGGTCACCGGACTCAAACCCGGCGATTTCATCCACACCACAGGTGACACCCACCTCTACCTGAACCACCTGGACCAGGCCCGTCTGCAGCTCACCCGTGAGCCGCGTCCCCTGCCCAAGATGATAATCAATCCCGATGTCAAGAGCATATTCGACTTCAAGTATGAGGATTTCCAGCTTGAGGGTTACGATCCGCATCCGCACATCAAAGCCGAGGTGTCAGTATGATATCCATAATTGTTGCCATAGCACAGGACAGGGCCATCGGATATAAGGGAGACCTTATATACCACCTGTCATCGGACCTTAAGCGCTTCAAGGCGCTTACCACTGGCCACACGGTGCTCATGGGACGCAAGACATTCGAGTCACTGCCCAAGGGAGCGCTGCCCAACCGCCGCAACATAGTACTCACCCGCCAGCAGGGTCTTACCCTACCCGGTACCGAGGTCTATTCATCGATAGAGGAGGCACTCAAACACTGCTCGCCCGATGAAAAGATATATGTCATGGGAGGAGCCCAGATATACAGCCAGGCTCTCGATATGGCCCAGGAACTGGAGATAACCCTGGTGCATGACACTCCATCCAAGGCCGATGCCTATTTCCCCGATTTTGAGAGTTCCGGACAGTGGAGGCTGGTCAGCCGCGAGGATCATGATCCCGACGAGAAAAACCCCTATCCCTACTCGTTCCTGACCTACACTAGATAAAACAAGAAAGGCTCCTCAAAAGGAGCCTTTCTTTATCAGGTTATAACTCTAGGTTATTCTCTTGCTTTCTCAAAGCCTGCAGAGTAGACGATGTTAAGGGCACTGGCCTTACGAAGCTCCTGCTTCACATCGGTAATGATACCCATCTTAACATTCTGGTCTATCTTAAGCGACATCTTCATAAGAGGCTTGTCCTTCTCAAACATTGATGCACGCTCAGCAATTACGAACTCACGGATGGCATCCGGCTCAGCGAATACTTCATTCAGCTGAATACGCGGGGTAGCACCCAGGGTTGCGCGGTAAGACTTGGAAGGAGAACCTATGTAGATGTGTGACACCAATGATTTCCTCTCAAGTTTCTCTATCTCTGTAGAACCTTTAGGAGTCTTGATATCTACCATAACTGTTACCTCACGCATTGATGTTACCATCATGAAGAAGAACAGAACGGTAAAGATCAGGTCCGGAAGTGACGAAGTATTCAACTCCGGCATTTCCCTTTTTCCATTACTTCTAAACTTACTCATTGTGCAGTACCGTATTGTTTAGGTTCAGCCTCTGATATCTTGGACGCGTACATACCTCTTACTATAGGCTGCTCTGTCTTCTCATCGCACTCCTTGTAGGGTTTGCCAAAGGTCTTTCTTGCCCAAGCATCTCTCAACTCACTATAAGCTTTTGAAAGCTCATGCTGGACTTTGAAGTAAATCTCGTAACCTGTTGTACGGTCTGTCTGAAGAGAGATCACGTGTCTTACGGTAGTAACCACCGTTCCGAAATCCTCAATAACATAATCCTCCTTGATAGGCAGGTTTACGTTATCATCGGGATTGGCGATGAACTCCTTGGCGATATCTTTCAGCTCAGAGATGTCAATTACGCGATTTACAACACCATTCTTGACATGGATCTCGTTGTTCTGGTTTACAAGAACCGTCATAACGTTACGCTCCTTGATCTTCATCTCCTGCTCAACGGCATTAGGATCCCACTCCGGAAGACGACGTGACAGACCAGTGTCAGTGTCCATTGATGTGGTCACCAGGAAGAAGATAAGCAGGATAAACGATATATCCGCTGTCGAAGACTGGTTAAGTCCGGGAACTTTTCTTTTTCCTTTTCCCATAACTCTTACTCCTTAATTTGTTCGGGTTACTTTCTAGCCTTGAAAATTCCAAGCATTGAAATTACTGAACATACTATTGATACTACTACAAGAGTATAGATGGTGTAAAGACATACGTCTGTAAGCTGGAGCTGCCAGAGAGTCTTAACCAGTTCACCGTCACCCTTGCGGACAGGATCAGTGCTTGAAAGGAAATAAGATACAGCCAGGAGAGCAAAGGTAAAGATGAATACCCAACCGGCGAAACCGGTTCTCTGCTGACCTGAGGTCTTTGTCTTAAGGTTCCTGATTCCGTTTACGATACCAAAGCCAAGAACTGAGGCTACGCACAGACCTACGAGGGTGTAGAGCCAGATCAGCAGGAGGCTGGTATACTGGGGATCAGTAAGGTTCTTTCCGTTGCTGTATGTTGTATTCCCGTAACCGATACCGAAGAACATGATAAGAACTACGGCTGAAATTACGAAGAGAATACTCAACGCCCACTTGGAAGCCTTTATTTGTTTATTCTCAGTTTTCATAATCAGTTCGTGTTATTACTTCTTGAACTTCAGGTTGTACTTCATGATGATGTCGAGCAGAGATACTGAAGAATCCTCCATATCTGTGTTAAGAGCCTCGACCTTACTCAGAATGTAGTTATAGAATACCTGGAGAATAAGGGCAACGATAATACCGAAGATAGTTGTGATAAGGGCCACCTTCATACCGCCGGCAACAACGTTAGGTGAAATATCACCAGCCTTCTGGATATCATCGAAGGCCTGTACCATACCGATCACAGTACCAAGGAATCCGAGTGAAGGAGACATGGCGATGAACAGGGTAATCCATGAGAGGTTCTTCTCAAGGTTTGAAGCCTGAACGCTACCGTATGATACAACTGAACGCTCAACTACATCGAGACCCTCGTCAATTCTCATCATACCCTGGTAGCAGATTGAAGCTACAGGACCGCGAGTCTCACGGCAGATTGACTTGGCGCCCTCAACGTCGCCGTTCTCAAGAGCAGCCTGGATATCCTCGAGGAGCTTCTTGCTGTTGATTTCAGAAAGACTAAGGAATATGATACGCTCAATGCAAAGAGCAAGACCGAAGATCATAGCAACAGCTACGAGTGCCATAAAGCCTGCACTACCCTCGATGAACTTAATCTTGATTGTCTTGTGAAGACCCTTGGGAGCATCGTCCTCTTCTGCAACAGCGTCTTCAGCTTCAACATCTTCAGCAGCAGCGAGTGAATCAACTGCAGTTGAATCGTCCTGTGCAACCTCCTCTACGGCAGCTGCCTCTGTCTCTTGAGCATTGATTGTCTGGTTTACTCCGAAAGTAAGGAGTCCCATCATTGCAACGAATGCAAATACCTTTTTCATTTGAGATAATTTTTAGTTAGTTATATTAATTAATTTGTTAGCGCATTAATCAGCTTATCTGCGGAAAGACGGGGATTCGAACCCCGGATACGCTTTTGGCGTATACACGCTTTCCAGGCGTGCCTCTTCAACCACTCGAGCATCTTTCCCTTCAGGCACTATTACCCCATAGCGTCTAAAACGGGCGCAAATTACAACATTTTTAGTGAATATAGCAACCAAAGGTTATTAAAACATGTAAAAATCCTGTCTTCCGCGGAAACGGGCCAAAGGTGCCGGATACAAAAAGCACCTTATATCTTATATTTTGTGTACTTTTGTATCAATTAACCGTCAAAGATAGGCTTTTATCCCGTACTGAACATGAAACCCGCTTACAGAATACATAATATTCTCCGTCCTCTGGGATGGCTCTACGGTTCCGTCACCGGGATAAGGAACCTCATGTATGACAGAGGTTTAAGAAAAAGCTCATCATTCAGCATTCCGGTCATATCGATAGGAAACATAACGGTAGGCGGGACCGGAAAGACACCTCATACGGAATACACCGCGGCACTCCTCAAGGAGCGTTTCGTCACAGCCGTGCTCAGCCGTGGCTACAAACGTCACACCAAGGGTTTCTTTATGTCCGATGCCCGGTCCGACAGCGGTCTCATAGGCGATGAACCCTTCCAGATCAAGAGCCGTTTCCCAGACCTTCACGTTGCAGTGTGCAATGACCGCGCCACAGGTATAAGGAGACTCATGGAGCTCTGCGCCCCCCAGGTGGTGATCCTGGATGACGCCTACCAGCACCGCAAGGTCACGCCCTCACTCAACATTCTGCTGGTCAACTATAACCGCAACATACTGCATGACGCCATCATGCCTGCCGGTCATCTGCGCGAGAGCGCTGCCGGACGCCGTCGTGCCGACATCATAATAGTGACCAAATGCCCTCATGACATATCGGACCGGGAGATGGACCGTATGGCTCAGGAGCTCATGGTCAAGCCGTCACAGAAGGTCTATTTCACCACCTTCAGGTATGACATG
>JBGURN010000053.1:0-1505 GCA_045131955.1 Bacteroidaceae bacterium | reverse complement strand
ACATCTCGCCATCGAGAACCGAGACGGCCTTGACAGTGGTTTCTGCGCTGAGGGTAAAGGGAGCCACATAAGGTGTTGAAGCGGGTGTCGGGTCGCTCCCGTTAGTCGTGTAATAGATAGACGCGCCACTGTTCGGGCAGGTCATCGTCACCTCGATGGGGTTATAGTAAGTGCCACTCGCAGGACGGATGACGGGAGGTCTCACACCGTTACATTCATAGGTGACAACAATCTTGGTGAGCCGCACCTGGTTGCCCACGGCAGTGAATGTGACGCACGGCGCAACACCTTCCCACACACCGATATACCCTTGATAAGAATAGGACCCCACATCGGTTACAAAGTTACCGGGACCGTACTGCGCATCATCCATAGCGACACACTGGAACTCAATCTTGACGATATCACAAGTGCTGGAGCAGATGGTAATAGTCTCGTTTTTATACACACGGTAGTGAATGCCATTGGCCATACCCTTGGAAATACTGACGGTTACACCATCTTTCTCAATACAGTAAGGACCGGCTGTGGTACTTCCCGTGCCTACGTCAACCGTGGGGTCAAAGATCACGACATTGGCCATTGCAGCGGTGATTGCTGCAAACCAAGCGAGCAATAACAAACAGGTTCTCTTCATTGGGACAAGTTTAATAGTTGATCTGGAATGTACTGGTATAAAAAATCGGGGCCCACGCAATGTGGACCCCGATGTAATTCAAATCCATCGTGCAGCGCCAACCCCTGCATTCGGCATGGGTAATGAATCACCAGACAACGTCTGATAACACAATCCAGAAGTGGGTTTTATCGGCTGCATGATCATTGTGAGGGATTAGTTCAGGATGATGTCGATAATGGAATTGACGTCGGCAATACTTACCTCACCGTCACCATTCACATCACCGTTAGGTGCCTGGTTGCCCGACAGAATCATGTCGATAGCTGCATTGACGTCGGCAATACTTACCTCACCGTCACCGTTCACGTCACCCACAACGCCTGAACCGTGCTCTTTCACAACGATGGGATAGAGCTCAAGCTGACCCTTATAGATGGTCAGGAAGCCAATCACGTCATAGGTCTTATCAACACTCAGAGCGGGAACGACAACGTCCTTGTTGAACTTGTTGAACACGAGCATCTCGCCAGTCTCGTCTACCATGTTATAGGTATTGTCGGCATCGGTCGCGGTCAGCTGGACATCCTCAAATCCGAGGTACCAGTGAACCATATCCTGAGAAACCTCCTCGATGGGCATCATCTCGGGCTCAACAGCCGCGCCGTGACCAGCCTTGTCAAAGCCAGATACGGGAACCATCTGCTTAGCACCCTGATACTCGCTCCAGGTTGCAATAGCGCCATTGATGAAGTCACCATTAACGAAGTCGTGATAATCCACATTACCGTAAACCAGGCTGTAGTTGCCATCAACGTCCTGAACATACAGGTTATTGCCATTCTGATAGATGGCGGTCAGTGCGGTGGTGAACTCACCCTGAACACCC
>JBGURN010000052.1:0-1997 GCA_045131955.1 Bacteroidaceae bacterium | reverse complement strand
GGCCTGGGGGACAAGGTGCGGGTGAACGAAATGGACTGGTGGAACAAGGTTAGCGGCATGGGTATGGAGCCGCTGAAACCCGGCGAGACGGATATTGACCGCCGAGATAAATACCGGCCATTCTTCCAGGTGGTGGGCATTATTCAGTCAGAGCAGCGCGAGAGGACCGTGTTTATCCCGGCGGAGGCCAGAAACTCGCTCATCTTTCTGGTCTCAAACCTGCAGCTGGATGTCGCGGAGTATACGCTGATCGACTACCACCAGGCAGCGGCGTTTACAGACTATGCTAAAGGTCAGATGGATAAAAATACGACTGCAGTTAAGTTCACCATGGACACCTCTTACGCGGATCGGATGTACAAGATCCACAGGCTTATTGAGAGCCTGTATCCCCTGGCTGTGGCAGCTGCTCTGCTCCTGGGCGGGGTGTTGCCGGGACTTATCGTGCTCCACGGGTCTCGGGAGATCAGCATCCTCCGGGCTCTGGGGGTGCGGGCCAGGGACTGCGTGATTCTGTATACCCTGTCCCAGGTATTATGCGCCTTGGCGGGGCTTGTTTTGGGAATCGCCGCAGTACTGGTTGCCCTGCGCCCGGAGCTGGAAGAGGTGATCGTTCCCTTTGCGATTTACCTTGCGGCCCACCTGGCCGCCTGCGCCATGGGAAGCGGCGTCTTCGCCTCGCTCTGCGCCAGGAAACATGTCTTGGCTCAACTTCAAGCGAAGGAATGAAGAATCACGTAAATGATTTGATTTCAATTTGTACGAGAACGGCAACCACAATACATCAATAACACAAGTTTGGCATATTGCGTTTAGTTGAGTGTCCTCTGTATATATGCTTAATGCAAATGGCAGATATGAGATAATGCATTGAAGATAGTTGTATATATAGGCAAGTGTGATATGAGCAATAATGTGAGGTGTATACAAAATGAAAAAACTGAGAAAGAATCAGAAGAAAAAGACTGTCGCAGCATATGCTTGTAATTGCGGAACTCCCGAGTCTTGTGCTTATGCATGTGCTGGCGACATTGTAAATTTGGACACCAATGCCTCTAGTTATGTGAATGGCTTGTTGAGCAAGAAGTAAAAGGGTTCGGCATGTTTGTCCTTCCCATAGTTTTTAAAACCATTCAGCAATCTAACTCATATCACACTTCATTAACATGGGATGGGCAAACAACACGGGGTCGTTATAACATTTCTGTAACGGCCCCCCAATAAATATTATTATTTCTCTGGATAAAACGCAATTGGCATTTCTTCGCGACTAGTCGGAGCAAAATTGACTGGTTTAAGCTTGTTGTTTTATGTGTCGTTTTCATCAGACGTACTTGTAAACACCTATGAAAAGAGTGAGCTTTTTGATAACCAACTTCAAACTCAAGAGCCTGTACCGCAGTCCCCTGAAAACCGCCGTGACTCTGCTGCTCCTGACAGCGGCGGCGTTCCTGTTCCTGTTTAACCTGGGAGAATACGCCGTCTCTGACCGGGAGTACCAGGAGGCAAGGGACAAGTACGAGGGCGTTCTGACCGTGGAGGAGCAGGCCATGCCGGACCCCAAAACGGTCTTTGATTTCTTCCTCCTGACAGATGATACCGGCAGGCTGGATAATTACGGGGTGGAGTATTTCGATGACTTCAACCTGACCTACGAGAACTGCCACCAGCAGAGCCTGGGGGAGGACCTGATCGACAAACTGAACGCACTACCCCATATCTCCCGGGTGGAGAAGCGGTATCTCACCGCCGGGGTATCTCCCGACTATGTGCGTTTGGATACGGATAAACATATGACACCATTTTACGCCCGTGCCGTGCTCACTGCTGCGGTGAAGCACCGTTATCCCTCCCAGATGATGGACGGCGAGGCAACGTTCAGAATCTATCCCACGATCGGCTTTTGGGAGTATTTGATGCTGGAAGACGTTGACCTTCTTGCCGGAGACCCGGCCTGGCTGGTGGACCCGGCCTTCAATCGGCTGCGGGAGGAACAC
>JBGURN010000051.1:0-12843 GCA_045131955.1 Bacteroidaceae bacterium | reverse complement strand
AATAACAGCACCTATTTTAAGGACAAAGTGGCTATCGTGACCGGGGCAAGTTCCGGAATCGGACTTGCAACCGCAACCTTGTTGGCTAAATGTAAGGCAAAGGTGGTTCTTGCCGCAAGATCGGAGGACAAACTTGAAGAGTTGAACCGTGAGCTCTCACAGTACACTGAAGTTATGAGCGTCAAGACCGATGTATCGGTACGCGAAGACTGCCGCAACCTCATTGAAAAGACAGTGGAGAGATTCGGAAAAATCGATATACTCATAAACAACGCAGGCATCTCCATGAGGGCCATGTTCAAGGACCTGGACCTGAGTGTGATTGAGCGCCTGATGGACGTGAATTTCTGGGGAACGGTATACTGCACCAAGTACGCCCTGCCCTATCTTCTGGAGTCCAAAGGCTCGGTGGTAGGCGTGATATCGACCGCCGGATACAAGGGTCTGCCGGGCCGTACGGGCTATTCGGCATCAAAATTCGCAATAAACGGATTCCTGGACACGCTGCGTTCCGAGCATCTGTATGACGGACTGCACGTGATGATATACGCTCCCGGATTCACCGCATCGAACATACGCAAGACGGCTCTCATGGCCGATGGCAGCATGCAGGGCGAGACACCTCGCGAGGAAGGAAAAATGATGACATCCGAGCGTGTGGGAGAGATCATGCTCAACCACATACGCCGTCGCTCCCGCAGGGCTACGCTCACATTCACGAGCAAGCTGCTGCTGGTGCTCACCCGCCTGTTCCCCACCATCACCGACCACATGGAGTACTGGTACATGGCACGTGAGCCGGACTCTCCTTTCAAGCCCAGACGTGTAATAATGAGGGAGCGCCGCGCCGCGCGGAAATAATTACCAGGAATAGTTGAAGTTCAGGGTGAGATACTCCTTGAACTGGCCGTAACCCATAAGGTTGCCTTTCTTGTCTTTCTTGCGCTTTACACTGTCATCAAAACGCCAGTGGCAGAAGAACTGCAGCGAGAAATACTTGGAGAGCCTGTAGTCTATGGTATTCTCCAGGTTAAACTCCGTGGTCTCATAACTGGTGTAGAACTGCGTCTTGTTGGTCCAGGTAAAGTCCTCCATGAATTTCCACTTTACGTTGGCGTCAAGACGCGAACCTATGGTGTACTTGAAATTCTTGCCCGGATCTATACCGAATGAGGTGACTATGCTGTCCACGCTTACGTAACGGCAGTTGTATGATATAGGCGACATGAGCACGGAGAGTGTCAGGTCCTTGAATTTCTTGTTCTTGAACTTGGGTTTGTAGTCCATACCGACCGATACGTTACCGTAGGCGGGAGCAAAGAACTTGGACTTGAGTTTGGTGGTCACCTTGGTGTCATACACAGGCATGAACTGGGTGTAACCCTGGACCTGTGCCGAGTAAGACCAGTTGTCAAAGGCCTTCATACCGAACTTGGAGGTCACACGGATAAGGTCCTCGTTGGTACGGAAGGTATTCTCACCGTTTATCTCAGTGGTATAGTAGCCCAGCTTGAGTTCCAGCTTGTTGTCAAAGGTGGTCTGTTTCTTGGCGTAGTTGGCCTCAAGGTTAAGCTGACCCATTATGGAGTGGTTGCTCTCACCGCCCTTGTACCAGTTATCGGAATAGTGGCTCTGGGTATATTTGCCCTGGAAATTACCGAATGTCTTCCAGTAGCGGGGCTTGAGCCTTACCATCTCAATCTCGTTGTCGGGCGACGGGCGGCGGGACATGGCGCCGTAGTCGGCTATATGGATACCGCGGGCCAGATCCTCGGATATGGGTACGATGCCGGGCACGTCCATGAGTTCCTTCTCGGTCATCTTGACCAGCTCGGGATGCTCCAGGTAGATACGTACCAGAGCCTCGTCAATCATCTTGGCAAGCGTGTAGTCGGTAGAGCTCTCAACGGGGCTTAAGGGCAGCAGGCTGTCATTCTCAACGCTCACTCTCATATCGGGCGATATTGCGTCCGATACCGCCGACCCGTAAAGCACAAGCGGCATGAAGAGTCTGAAATAGAGTGGATTATCGGATATGTCGTCAAATGACACATCCATATCCTCGGTATAATCATATGATAGTGAATCAAGCCTGGCCCTGAGTTTCTCGGACATAAAGACGGTATCCGGGAAAACGGCCCTTATCGGATCGGGATCTTCCTGAGCGGTTATTGTAATTGACAAGAACAGTAATGCGATCAGCGCAAAACGTTTTTTCATAAGTCTTCATGTATGACAACTGCAAAAATACAATAAAAACCTGTTATAACTTCCCGCGCGCTATTTAATAATGTCTTTTTTTGTACCTTTGCGCTTCGTGAACAAATAATAACATTTAAACAGTGGACAGAAAATCAATCTTAGGGGTAACGCTCATAAGCGCCCTTTTACTACTTGTTTTGCTGTGGGGAGGTATCGGCAAGAGAAAAAACGAGCCCTCTACAACCAGATACCAGCAGGAATTGGCACAGCAGGATTCCATGAAGACACAGGAGGAGTTCAAGGCATCGGCCATAGCTCAGGCGGATTCACTCTCACCTCTGTTCCCCTCACTCATCGGAACGGAGAGCATGGTCTACCTGGACAACGGTCTGGTAAAGATCGGTATCTCAACCAAGGGTGCCGTTCCCGCTTTCGCTCAGTTGGCCGGCTACAACGACCAGAAAGGCAACAGCATCGTGCTGTTCTCACAGGACGAGCGTAACCTCAACTTCAAGATCACCGGCAAGAACCAGAACATCAACACCCAGAACCTCTATTTTGAGACCGTAGAGTCAAGCGCAAGTTCAGTGACCCTGCGCATGAACACCAACGGATACGGTTACCTGGATTTTGTATACAACCTGAATCCCGAGAGCTACATGCTCAACCTCGACATAAAGGCCAACGGTATGGGCGACTTCTTTACCGCCGACCTGAACACCTTGTCGGCCGACTGGATCCAGAACCTGCGCCAGCAGGAGAAGGGATTCGACTTTGAGCAGCGCTACACCACCCTCACCTACAAGCGTTCAGACCATCGCAAGGCCAAGGTGCTCAACGTAGCTCCCGCCAGCAAGAAGAGAACACCCAAGCCATCGGCCAAGACCATCGAAGAGCCTCTTGACTGGGTCGCTTTCAAGAACCAGTTCTTCTCATGCGTGATGATCTCTTCCGATACCTATGCAGGCGGCTCAAAGCTCTCCGGCATAGCATATGAGAAGGGTAAGGGCTACCTCAAGAAGCTCCAGGCCAAGACAAGCACTGTGTTTGACCCCAACGGCAGCCAGCCTACAAAGTTCCAGTTCTACATCGGACCTAACGACTACCGTATCCTCAAGCAGAACAGCAAGCTCGCCAACGGCGACCAGAAGATACGTCTTAACCGCGTCATAGACCTTGGTTGGCCTGTTGTACGTGAGATTAACCGTTTCCTCATCATCCCCCTGTTCAACCTCCTCTCCAAGTGGGACATGAACATGGGTCTGGTCATACTGCTCATGACACTTATCGTCAAGGCTCTGGTATTCCCCGCACAGATCAAGAGTTTCATGTCATCGGCCAAGATGCGTGCCCTCAAGCCTTATATCGATGAGGTGAACGCCAAGTATCCCAAACCTGAGGATGCCATGAAGAAACAGCAGGAGACCATGGCCGTCTACAGCAAATACGGCGTAAGTCCCATGGGCGGATGCCTGCCTTCACTGGTACAAATGCCTGTCTGGATGGCGTTCTTCTTCTTTGTGCCCAATGCAATCGAGCTGCGTCAGCAGAGTTTCCTTTGGGCAACTGACCTGACAGGCTTTGACGAGCTCATAAGATGGAACACTAACATTCCTCTCATAGGTAACCACCTGAGCATATTCTGCCTTCTGTTCTGCGTTACCAATATCATCAACACCATCTACTCCATGCAACAGCAGCAGATGGCTCCCGGACAGGAGGAGAGCATGAAGATGATGAAGTGGACTATGTACCTCATGCCGGTAATATTCTTCTTCTCATTCAACAACTACTCATCAGGTCTTTGCTACTACTACTTCATATCAGGTCTGGTAGGTATCATAACCATGATCTGGCTCCGTCGTTCAACCGATGAGAAAGCCATACTGGCCAAGCTCGAGGCCGATTATGAGGCTAACCGCAACGACCCCTCCAAGCGCAAGCAGGGAGGCAGCAACATGATGGCACGCCTTGAAGCTCTCCAGCGTGAGCAGGAGCGCCTGCAGAAACAGCAGCAGCAGAAAAAATAAACGCGATATAGCGGATTGACCAAACGGGTTTGGGTGTCCCCCAAGCCCGTTTTTATTTGTTCCTGTCAATCCATTGCGAGGGAGTCTCGTTAAAGAAGAGCTTGAAATAGCGGTAGAACGTCTGGATGGAACCGCATCCGCACTGCACCGCGATATTCTGCACCACGATGCTCTCCTTGGGTGTGTTACGCATCATCTCGATGGCGTAATCAAGCCTGAAACGGTTCACATAGTCCGAGAAGTTGCAACCCTTGGCATCCTTGATTGCCTTGGATACATATGTGCGGTTAGTGCCGATATGCTCGGCCAGGACGTTGAGTGACAGATCCGGCTTAAGATAGAGACACTCGTTCTCCATAGCGCTGTCAATCCTGTCAATAAGCTGCTGCGGGAGCGAGTAGTCATACTGCGTAACAGACCTGACGTTTGCCGTAGCACGGGGCACCGATGTGTGATTCACAGCCATTGGAGTCGGGGTTTTCAGCAACGGTGAAGCCGGTGCCGACATAGCCTGTGCGCGAATCTGCGATTCCCTGTTCTCGTTCAGCAGAGCTACCAGGTTCTCGGCCGAGAACTCCAGCTGTGTAACATATGCGGTGATGAATGACACGAGTATGATCTCTATGATAACCACAAATATCACGAGCCATAGCTCCACCCTGGTCTCATATATGGGAATCAGGGCCACAAAGACGCAGAGTGCGGCAATAAGTATGGTCAGGGTATGGATACCCCTGATTCGGGTCACGTCACCTACCTTGACATAATGGTAGTACTCATACAGCATCTTGACATAGCGGTTCAGGCGGAACTCACCATATACCATGACCAGGACGGCCTGCAGGGGCACGAATGTCTTGTAGACCTTACTTCCTATCAGCACCATCAGGTCATATGCCATGGAGGCCTCAATCTGGATGTTGCGTCCCTGTATGATGTTGCTCACATAGGCGTGGCGGTCCACATCGGTCATTATAAGCTCTGCGGCTACGAACAGCACCGCGAATATGATCGACGGCAGGAACGCCAGCATATTCACGCTGGCACGTACGTTGGTCGTGGCGAACTTGGTTATGAACAGGAAATAGATAGGTGCGCAGAAACACGATGTCAGGCAATAGGCAAAATCAAATCCCCAGTACTGTTTCTCTATGACTATGGGATTGAAATACTGTGCGAACAACGCGATTGACACTCCCATCATGAAGAGCACCAGGGTCATGTACATGCATATGCTGAAACCGCATTTGGCTCTCTTCCACAGGAAGTAGATACTCAAAAAGAAGGCTAGCGCAGGTAGGTTGAAAAGGATATAGGAATAATTGTCCATAAGCAATAATAGGTCAGGGCTGATAAAGGTTCTTATTTAAGCCATTTGTCCAGCCAGTTGAAGTAGGTTCGTTGCCACAGCACTCCGTTCTGGGGTTTGAGGACCCAATGGTTCTCATCAGGGAAAAGCAACAGTTGTGCAGGTATTCCGCGAAGCCTGGCAGCCTGGAAGGCCGATACAGCCTGCGAGTAGAGTATCCTGTAGTCTTTCTCACCGTGTATGCAGAGGATGGGCGCATCCCATCGGTCGACATAGAGATGAGGTGAAGCGGCATATGAATGGCTGGTCACATCGTTTTTCTCCCAGTAAGGACCGCCAAGGTCCCAATAGGGGAACCACATCTCCTCCGTCTCCAGGAACTGCTGCTCCAGGTTGAATATGCCGTCATGGGCTATGAAGCACTTGAACCGTTTCTCGTGGTTGCCGGCCATCCAGTAGACCGAGTAACCGCCAAAGCTGGCGCCTACGCATCCCAGACGGTCCTCATCCACATACGGTTCCTTGCTTATATCATCGATGGCAGTAAGGAGGTCAGTCATGCACTGACCGCCGTAGTCTCCGCTTATATCCTCGAGCCAATTACGGCCGAACCCGGGCAGGCCGCGGCGGTTGGGAGCCACGATTATATAACCCTGGTCCGCCATTATGCGGAAATTCCATCGGTAGCTCCAGAACTGTGACACCATATTCTGGGGACCGCCCTCGCAGAAAAGGAGCGTAGGATATTTTTTGTTCTCGTCAAAGTTGGGCGGGAATACCACCCAGGTGAGCATATCCTTACCGTCGGTCGTCTTGACGGCACGCGCCTCGACCCTGATATTGGGCAGCTGGCTGAAGATATGGTCATTCTCATGAGTGAGTTTCTGAGCCAGTCCGCGGCGGGTATCGACAGAGTATAACTCGGAGGGGAACCGCATGGACTGACGCGACACTATGAGGCGGCGGTTTGAAGCCCACCCCATGCCGTGATAGTCACACGCATCGTTGTTAAGGGTCAGTATGTTACCCTCCAGGTCAACCGAGAAGAGTGACATGCAGCCCTGCCACGAACCTATGAAATAGAGGTAGTTGCGGTCATCGGCCCAGATAAACTCGTCAACGTTGCTGGCAAAGTTATCGGTCACGGACCATTTGCGGTGATCGGTCAGGTCCATGACCATAAGGCGGTTTATGTCGCTCTCGTAACCGTCACGTTCCATGCTCTGCCATGCCATGTAGCGGCCGTCGGCACTGAACCGGGGGTTGATGTCATAACCCATGTTCATGTCATCGGCACCGGGCAGCTTGCACAGGTTCACGGTCCCGGAGCTCTCCAGGTCATAGAGGTATATATCGGAGTCGGTGCTCTTGCTGTATTCCGAGCCGGACTTCTTGCGGCAGGTGTAGGCTATGCTCTTGCTGTCGGGGCTCCAGGAGAGCTGTTCTATCCCGCCGAACGGCATCATGGGGCTCTCATAAGGTTCGCCGTCAAGCAGGTCCCTGGTCTTGTCCGATATGCGCTTGCCGTCAAACTCAGCCAGGAAAGGATGCGGCAGTGAGGTGACCCAGGTATCCCAGTGACGGAACATGAGGTCATCGGCTATCATGCCTGTCGCCTTGGGAAGGTCCTCATACTGCTGTTTCTTGACCAGCGGGTTGGGTACGCCCATGATCATGACCACATGGGTGGCATCGGGCGAAAAGAGGAATCCCTCCACATCACGGTCAGCGTATGAGAGCTGACGGCGGTGAGAGCCGTCGGCGTTCATGCAGAATATCTGCTGAATGCCTTTATGGGGTGAGAGGAACGCAATGCGGCTGTCATCGATCCAGGCCGGGCTGCTCTCTGATTCCGCGGTGCGGGTGAGCAGTCTCAGGTTCGAACCGTCTTCATCCATTATATATATAACGGTATGGCTGCGGTTCTCCTCCACGCTTGGATATGTAACCTGGTAGGCTATACGTGTGCCGTCGGGGGAGACGGAGAAATCACCCACCCTGCCCAGGGACCATAAGAGTTCAGGGGTGAGACGGCCGTCCTCAATCTTTACGTCACTTCTTCCTATGTATTTTTTACTGCTATCCTTTCGGTTCATATAGAATACTGAAGCTATCAGGAGCGCTGCGAGAACCGCAACGTAACGAGAGTGTCGTGGAAAGTCCATTTGTGTACTGTCATTTGGATTGCGAATATATCATTTTTTCAGAAATATCAACTTATTTTTCACAACAAAGGCTTCCAAGATTTACAATTCCACGGCGCAAACGACCTTTTTGATTATATTCGCGTAAAAATAGACGGACACCCATGAGATTGATCTGCAGCCTGCTTATCATGATTCTCACCGCTCCCTTTGGAGTTGGCGGAATCGGCAACAAACCTGTCACCTCCACATCAAGGATGGAGCGGGCGGGAGCCGACACCGTGCGCCTGGTATTTGACCTGGACATTGCAGAGGGTTGGCACGTCTATTCCACCGACCTGCCGCAGGGCGGTCCCATAAGCGCGGAGCTGAGGTTCGATACCATATACGGAGTGGAGCCGCTCTCCCCTCTTACATTCGTTGGTCATGAGACTGAGGTGGACGATCCTGTGTTCTCCATGAGAGTGCGGTATTTCTCGGGACATGTACGGTTCCTAAGGAATTTCAGAATCTCAGAGAGCAGCTGGATGATGGAGGGTTCCCTCACTTACGGCGCCTGCAATGACCAGAGCTGCCTCCCGCCCCAGCATATAGAGTTCTCATACAGCGGCGTTCCGGTACAGGAAACAGAGACGGCAGTGGCGCAAGGTATGGACCAGGTTCCAGAATTCGACCCTCTCACCTGGCAGCCCGTGACTTACAGCGAACCCGATGCCGGAAAAGGTTCAGGACTGTGGGGCCTGTTACTGACCAGTTTCCTTGGAGGACTCATTGCTCTGCTCACACCGTGCGTTTGGCCTGTCATACCCATGACGGTGAGTTTCTTTATAAAACGCTCACAAACACGCCGTGGCGCCGTACGCGACGCAGTGGCCTACGGTCTCTCCATCATTGCGGTCTATGTGGCGCTGGCCCTCATCATAACGCTCATATTCGGAGCCAACGCTCTGAACGCCCTCTCCACCAACGCGCTGGTGAACATACTGTTCTTTGTCATACTGGTGGTGTTCGCCCTCTCCTTCTTCGGGCTGTTTGAGATAACACTGCCGGCAGGATGGAGCACAGGCACGGACCGCAGGGCATCGGCAGCAGGTCTGGGAGGCATATTCTTCATGGCTCTCACCCTCACCATAGTATCATTCTCATGCACTGGCCCCATTATAGGATTCCTTCTGGTCGATGCAGCCACGACAGGCAGCATACTGGCCCCCGTCATAGGCATGACAGGATTCTCCACCGCCTTGGCCATACCCTTCACGCTGTTCGCCCTGTTCCCGCACTGGATAGAGTCCATGCCCAAGTCAGGCGGATGGATGGACAAGGTCAAGGTCACACTGGGCGTGATAGAACTGGCGTTCTCGCTCAAGTTCCTCTCTGTGGCCGATATGGCATACGGCTGGGGCATACTGCCGCGTGACCTGTTCGTACTCTTGTGGGTACTCATGGCGCTGTTCCTGGGGCTCTACCTGACAGGAATTATATCCAAGAGCAAGTCCGGTCCTGCCGGCATCACGGCGGGCATACTGGCTTTGGGATTCGCCGCCTGGCTGATTCCGGGACTTTGGGGCGCTCCGCTCAAGGCAGTAAGCGCCTTCACTCCGCCCATGAGCACTCAGATACTGGGCCAAAGCAGCAGTGTGGAGCCTCAGTTCACCGACTACGCCCAGGCTCTCAGGGAATCCGAACGCACAGGCAAGCCCGTACTGATAGATTTCACAGGATACGGATGCGTGAACTGCCGCAAGATGGAGGCATCGGTCTGGACCGACCGCGCAGTAGCCAGGGCTATCACTGACAACTACATACTGGTATCGCTCTACGTCGATGACAAGACCCGGCTGGAGCGTCCCGTTACGGTAAATGAAAACGGCACGGATGTAAAGATCCGCACCGTAGGCGATAAATGGAGTCTTTTGCAGCGTTACAAGTTCGGAGCTAACGCACAGCCGTTCTATGTGATAGTGGATTCCGCCGGCCGGTTGCTCAAAGGACCCTACACATTCGATCCCGACCCTGCCAGGTTCCTTGAGTTCCTCACTTCCTCTCGCGCTTTATGACTTTCTTACGGCGTACTGACCAGCCAAAGAAACCTTTGGGGTTGGACACGTCAAAATACTCACCGTGGCTGTAGGCTATAAGGTCCATGGCTGCCATGTCTATCTTGTCATTCTCATCGATGTAACGGTCATCGACCAGGACATTGACCACCTCAGCCAGGAACATGTCATGTGAACCCAGCGGACGTATATCGACCACCTTACACTCTATCGATACCGGCGACTCGCTGACCGTGGGGGCAGCCACCACCTCAGCCTTGCCGGGTGTCAGTCCCGCCTCACGGAACTTGTCCATGTCACGTCCGGAACGCACGCCGCAGAAATCGGTGGCACGGGCCAGGGCATTGGTCGTGAGGTTAATCACGAAACAGCCGTTACGCTTAATTATATCGTATGAATAACGCTCGGGACGTACCGATATGTAGCACATGGGAGGGTTGGTGCAGACTGTACCCGTCCAGGAGACGGTGAACAGGTTATACTCATCGGGGGTTGCTCCGCAGCTCACCAGAACCGCAGGCAGAGGATAAATCATGGTTCCGGGCTTGAAACTCCTTTTCATTTGTCAGGCGATGTGAGTTTACGGAATACCACAGGTATGGGAAGCGAGAAACGCATAAGTTCACCTGTGACCGGATGTATGAATGAGAGACGGTAGTTATGAAGCATGAGACGGCGTGCGGGGTTGGTCTCGGCTCCATATTTAATATCACCTGCTATGGGGCATCCCATCTCTGACATATGCACCCTTATCTGATTCTTCTTGCCGGTGAATATCTCCACGTCAAGAAGGGCGTAGCGTCCGCGGCTCTGCAGCACACGGTAATGGGTGATGGCCAGTCGGCCCTTCTCCTCGTCAGGGGTTGAATAGACCTGCATGCGGTCATTCTGGGTGAGAAGGCTCTCTATGGTATCCTCCGGGCGTGGAGGTATATTCTCAGTTACGCATACGTATTTACGCTCCTTTACGTAGAAATCCCAGTTGGAACGCATCTCAAGCATCATCTCCTGATCCTTTGAGAATACCAGGATGCCCGATGTATACTGGTCCAGACGGTGGCATACATAGACATTGGCCTCAGGATTACCGTGCTTTACATAGTCCTGGAGTATGCGGAAGGCGTTTTTCTCGCGCGCATTGTCATTGGCAACAGAGAGCAGGCCCGATGCCTTCTCGATCACGATCATATACTTGTCCTCATAAAGTATCTTGACCTGAGGATTGTTGAACTTGAAAAAAGAACGGCCGTGATTCACCTCCACCACATCACCAGGCATGAGAGGTGTATTGAACTGTGTGGTAGGCGCACCTTTGATGGCAATATGCTTATACTTAAGGAGAGCCTTGACCTCTGTACGGTTCAGGTTGGGCAAGGACTTTATGAGGAAAGGAAGCAGGGTCGTCTCCTCCTCAACCTTATAGGTTTTTACGTTATCGCCACCCAAGTTCCTGGAATTGACCTTTCTATTGTTCATTGTGGATATGATTCTTATGAGCCGCAAAATTACGAAAAAAACTCTAGAACTCTTGGAAATACCAAAAGTGGACTATATCTTTGCTTCGTGTTTTTCATGGTATTAGATTTTATTTCAAGGGAAGCGGAACTGTGAAGTCCCGCTTCTCTGCTTTTTTTACCCCCCTGTCCTACCTTCCCAAACCATTCCCGAGACTACAAAAATCTTCAAAACCGCCTACCATTTTAAAAAACATCTCACTTCCCGCCAAGAGCCGTTGGCCCCTATTTTATTAGAAAACGTACCATTTCCCTTAAAAAGAGGCCCAAAAACGCGGTCAAAACTACAAATTGCATTCCCAAATCGTAAAAATTGTGATATATACATATTTTTAACAGTAAAAAATTATGTTATCACATGAATTAGGACATATATTTGTAGTGCAAACAAGGAGAGAAGATTGGTTGTGAAACCGGTTCATCTAAAATTTCAATTATTGGAAAAGGACTATTGAGAACGAGAGACCCGCTGGACAGCGAGTCTCTTGTTTTTTTATTTCAAGCCGTAACAACACCGTAACAACAGGCTTAAGAAGGGATTCAGGAGCATAAAAAAAACCGCCGCCGTGGAGACGGCGACGGTATATTGTCATAAAGGTTGCCGTATCAGGCCACCTTTTTCTTAAGAGAGTTCAGGATACCCCTCTGGGAGTGAGCCTCGACAGGACCTGCAATGCCGGTAATGGATATCACCATGACCAGGTAAGCGAGCAGGAGCGATGCCAACGCAGTTACCAGGATACTGCCGTAGTAGCAGGATCTTCCGAGCATGAGTCCCGGAATAAGGATGAGGAACATCACCATAGCCAGGAAATAGATTACATTGACCAGCTTGGCGCTGCCGCCCTTGAAAAGGAAACTGATTGTATCGGGCACATGAAAACCCTTGTTGACCATGTATGTCATCATATTGACGGCAAACAGGACGAAATCCAGAAGCACGAATCCCTTGAACATGTAGGTATAGCATGCGTAAACAACTATGTCACCGTTGTCATCCAGAAACGGGAACATAGGTCCTGAAAATGAGAGTGACTCCGTATAGATGCGTACGGAATCCTCAAAACCGGCCACATATACGCTTTCCATGCCGACCACGAGATGGATCATGGGAACCATGCAGCATAACTTGAACAGAAGCCCCGTTGCCTTTCCGTATCCGTATTCCTTTATGAGCGAGATAAAGCTCGGTATGATGGCCAACGCACAAACCTGCTTGAAGAGGACAAAGTGCAGCATCATGTTGAATTCCAAATCTGATGAAAGGGCGACGAAGATGAAGAAAAATGACAGGACGGCGATGAACCGTTTGAATTTCCTGTAATAATCATTTCCCGGCTTCACCACAGAGCAGGTGATGAGCCAGTAAAGACCCACGACGGCGGGTATTAGAATAAGCAGAGGTTGAAGAGCCATTTGCATATTTTATTATAAACGGCACAAAGTTAACTAAACCAATGATAGAAAGATTATAACAAATAAGATAAAACCTTAAAAATATGCACTTTTTATCTATGTCTACGAACTTGATAAAGGGACAGATTGATTAAATTTGCGGTCAAAACAACGCTTGGATATACCCTGAAA
>JBGURN010000050.1:0-29138 GCA_045131955.1 Bacteroidaceae bacterium | reverse complement strand
CGCTCCTTGCTTCGGCCCATCTCCTTGTTGAAGACGGAGCCGATGGTACAATGCCGATACCCGAAAGGGGTGGGGCTTTGCGTATGGTGCAGCCCATTCCTCAAGATGTAACTGAGAGCGGCACTTCGGTGCCTGACCCCGTCTATCTGCGTCTGGAAAAAGCCCTTTGGACCAAGTCTTCCGATACGCTGGTACTTGTAGTTGAAGTAACGGCCGTAGCTATGCCGCAAACTTGAAATAAATGGGGCAGGATCATGCGACATGACAGCAAGATGGTAATGCGTTGACATGAGCGCATCGGCTAGCAATTCCTCATTCCACTTGTACGCGGCCAGGGCCATCAGATTGGTAAACGCCAGAAAATCAGAATCATCTCTGAAAAGGACTTCGTTGTGTGATGCAACACAAAGGTGGTACAATTTTCTCATGGTAAAAAGGTTTTTGGTACTGTCTACAAAACTAATAACAATAGTTTGAACTGCCAAATCCGCTCCCGCTTGGACATTCAACCCGCGTGCAAGCGTATTATCCCGCCCAAGCGTCCAGGAATACGTCTGTTCCTGCGTGGTACGCTCCCGCTCCGACATTCAACCCGCGTGCAACCGTATTTTCCCGCCCAAGCGTCCAGAAATACGTCTGTTCCTGCGTGGTAGGCTCCCGCTCCGACATTCAACCCGCGTGCAACCGTATTATCCCGCTCAAGCGTCCACAAAAAAACACCGGCTCTTGGGGGAACCGGTGTTTTGGGTTTACCTTGTGTGGGGATCAGAAGGCGTACATGACGGACAGGAGGAGACGGTTGTTGCTGACGTTGTGGGTGTCAGTAACGGTGCCGTTGGGCTGACGTGTGCCGTATGCTACGGTGGTCAGCTCATACTCTACACCCAGATTCATGTTGCCTACAGTGTACTGCACGTTGGGGGCTATACGCCACATGTTGTCGATTCTTCCGCCCTCGGCAGCATATACTGCTGACAGGTCCTTGCCGGCACCCCAGTTGCTCATGTAACCTCCGAACAGGCCGTACTTAACGGCACCGCCATACTGGACCTGAACCCATGATGAAGAGGCTGCAAGGGGAGCATACTGAATCTCGCCGGGATTAAGGTTGGCAACCTGACCGAAACCGGAGCAGATGCCAAGATGTGACATATCGTGACCTATCAGGGTCTTGGCCTTGATGGCAAGTTTGTCCTTGTTGTACTGAGCCTGGATCATTCCGCACAGACCGTCCAGATAGTACTTCTTGTTGTCATCGGCATAGTCAATAGAGGGTGCTGTGCGCTTGTACTCTACACCGCCGCCTACCTTGAAGTCTCCAAGGGTGAAGTCAACGCCGGCATATAACATGGGAATCATTGACCAGCGGTTGTAAACATAAGACTTGCCGGCAGCGAAAGGACCGTATGTTCCGTTTGCTGCCTGGAAAATGGCTGCACCAGTCAGCTTGATATTCTTGTCATTGCCCAGGAAATACTCGTAACGGAGCTGCGGGCTGCGGTTGAGGGCGTTGAAGGGTGAGCCGATGGCAATGCCCACGGTGCTGGGGAACAGGTCATTCATGGGATGCCATGTCTGTCCAAGTGTGAGTGTGCTCTTGTCCCAATCCAGGGCGATGAAAGCGTGACGGTAGAGTATGCTTCCGGGAGCTGAGTGGCCTGAGAACTCAAGCTCAGCCTTTGCGCGGCTGGCTGCACCAAAGATTTCGGGGCCTTTAAGAACGAATCCCAGACGGGCCATAGTTCCGAACCATGAACCCTGTGAAACTGCATTGCGGTCATGATCATCACCGGCAGCTGTAACCTTATCGGTGGGGTACAGATAGAGGAATCCCTCGGCACCTGCTACACTCTCATGTGTGTTTATCCATGACTGTGCGGCAACAAAGCCGTACCAATCGATTGAAACGTTTTTCTGAGCGTTGGCGCTCAACGGAAGCAGACTGACTACGAGGGCCTGCAACATTAAAGATCTGATTTTCATTGTTTATTGTTTAGGTATTCAAAATGCGATTTTGTAGGTCTTTCCGGCTTTGGTGTCGATGCTCTGGCTCTTGCCGTTCCAGCTGATGTCAAGCTTTCCGCCTACGGTTGAGCGAACCTTGACAGTGGCGGGTTTGCCGTCCTTCCAGGTCAGCTCCTCCAGGATGAATCCGCCACGGCAGCGCAGGCCTTTCACTGTACCGTCTTTCCATACATCGGGCAGGGCGGGCAGGAGTACTATCTGTCCGGTGTGACTCTGGACGAGCATCTCGGCTATACCGGCGGTGCAGCCAAAGTTACCGTCAATCTGGAATGGCGGGTGTGCATCGAACAGGTTATTATAGGTACCGCCGCTTCCGCCGAATCCGCGGCTGCGTGCGGGCTTGATCTGGTCCTGTATGAGTTTGTAGGCGTGGTTACCGTCAAGCAGACGTGCCCAGAGGCAGACTTTCCAGCCCATGGACCAGCCGGTTGACTCATCGCCGCGGGCCTCAAGACTGGTGCGCACGGCCTTGAAGAGGTCGGGGGTGGCATCGGCCGTAATCTGATGTCCGGGATACATACCCCACAGGTGTGACACGTGGCGGTGGTTGTCCTTGGGGTCATCCCAGTCCTCGAACCACTCGTGGAGCTGTCCCCAGCTACCTATCTTCATGGGAGCCAGGCGGCTCTGGATATTCTTGAGGGTATCTGTGAAAGCGGCCTCCTCACCCATCAGGGCGGCTGCCTCTATGGTGTTGCCGAACAGGTCGGCCATCAACTGGTTGTCCATGGTGGCACCGAACACTGTGGTTATGTTACCCTTGCCCAGCACATCCTGCACGTGAGGTGCGTTCTCGGGTGAATATGAAGGTGCAACCACAAGGTAGTTATGGCCCGATACGGGCTCCTCAACCAGGAAGTCTATGAAGAACTGGCAGGCGCTCTTCATGATGGGGTATATCTCCTTGAGGTATTCAGGATCCTGGTTGAACAGGTAGGCATCCCAAATCTGTGAGCAGAACCAGGCGGCGCCGGTGGGCCACAATCCGTTGTAGGCGCCGTCAACCGCGCCGGTGGAGCGCCATATGTCTGTGTTGTGGTGAAGTGTCCAGCCGCGGCATCCGTACATGGCGGCAGTCTCCTTTCCGTGCTCGGCGCAATCCTTTACCAGATGGAGGAACGGCTCGAAAGTCTGGGGCATGCCGCAGACATATGCGGGCCAGTAGTTCATCTCCAGGTTGATGTTGGTGGTGTACTTTCCGTCCCATGGAGCCTGGCGGCTCTCGTTCCATATGCCCTGCAGGTTGGCGGCCTGTCCGCCCGGCTGTGAGCAGCATATAAGAAGGTAACGTCCGAACTGGAAATAGAGCGATACCATCTGCGGGTCAAAGGTGCCTGCAAACTGGGCTACACGCTGATCGGTAGGCAGGGAGGCCTGCTCGTTGGTTCCCAGATCCAAAGTTACGGTCGTGAACTGTTTGCGATACTCCTCAATATGATTCTTGAGCATATCGCTGTACTTAGTGTTACGGCTCTGCAACCGGTTTATGTATTTTTCAGCTTGTGCGTATTCATCGGCGTTTACGGTCAGGTAGTCCACGAAGTTAGTACCTACTGATATGTAGATTGTTACAGCGTCGGCATCCTTGACCTGAACGGCATTGTCAGCTGCTGTAACAGTGCCTCCGTCAGCTTGTACGAGGGTGAGGTCGGTAAAGCGTATCTTACCCTCAACGCCTTCGTGGTCGTCGCCCATGCAGGAGATATAGAGGATAGCCTTTTCGTCGGACTTCATTTTTGACGACTGGTTCAAAATCCTCTCCGGGCGGAAAGGCAGGTTATAGCTGGCCTTGAATGAGAGGGCTCCTTTCTTGGAGGCTGTGAGACGCATCACGATTACCTGGTCGGGGAATGAGACAAAACTCTCGCGGGTGTACTCCACATCGTTAGCCTTGAAGCGTGTCAGAGAGACGGCGCGGTTCAGGTCAAGTTCCCTGTAATAGTCGGTGAAATCAGTGATTCCGTCAAAATCCAGCATGAGTGAACCTGCTGTCTGATAGGGCATTCCGTGTGCTCCCTTGGATGATATGTATTGGTCTGAGAGAGCCTGCGCGTCGGAGCGTCGGCCTTCCCAGAGTGCCTGACGGATCTCTGCAAGTCCGTCCTTGGCATCGTAATTTACATTGTTGTGAGGTCCTCCGCCCCAGATTGTCTCCTCGTTGATCTGGATACGTTCCTGTGCGGGAGTCCCGAATACCATTGCTCCCAGGCGTCCGTTTCCGAGCGGGAGGGCATCGGTCCATTGGCTAGCCGGGGCGTCATACCACAGTTTGAGTTCCTGAGTCTCTTTCGATGTGCATCCGAGAGATACAAGAGCCGTTGCAGCGATTAAAAGTAATTTCTTCATAATAGTCGGTCAGTAAATTTATATCAAGTGGCGCCAAAAGTACTCATTTTTACCAGCTTGCGAAAGCAGATACGTCGGAAATCAGTAATTTAGCGGTTCAAATGAAGATTGGAAGTATAGATTTTGGGGAGAAGCCGGTATTTCTGGCTCCTATGGAGGATGTTACGGATCCGGCATTCCGTCTGCTCTGCAAGCGGTTCGGTGCCGATATGGTATATACCGAGTTCGTGTCGAGCGATGCGCTGATACGCGAGGTGAACCGTACCATGCAGAAACTGACTATATGTGATGAGGAGCGTCCCGTGGCCATCCAGATATACGGAAAGGATACCGATGCCATGGTAGGCGCGGCTAAGATGGTTGAGGCTGCAGGTCCTGATGTGCTCGACCTTAACTTTGGCTGTCCGGTCAAGAAGGTGGCCGGCAAGGGAGGCGGCGCAGGCATGCTCCAGAATATACCCAAGATGCTGGAGATAACACGTGCCGTGGTCGATGCCGTGAAGATACCTGTGACGGTAAAGACACGTCTGGGCTGGAATGACGACAGCAAGATAATAGTCGAGCTGGCGGAGCAGCTGCAGGACTGCGGCATACAGGCGCTGACCATACACGGACGCACCCGCGCCCAGATGTATACCGGACAGGCCGACTGGACCCTGATAGGCAAGGTCAAGGAGAATCCGCGCATGAGGATTCCAATCATCGGAAACGGCGATATAACTACTCCTGAGCGTGCCAAAGAGTGTTTTGACCGCTATGGAGTCGATGCCATAATGATAGGACGCGGCAGTTTTGGTCGTCCCTGGATATTCCGTGAGGTTAAGCACTACCTGGAGACAGGTGAGAAGTGGGAGGATCCCGGTTTCAGATGGAAGATGGAGGTGCTCAAACAGGAGACCCTGGACAGCATAGCACGTCTGGACGAGCGCCGCGGAATAGTACACATACGTCGCCACCTGGCAGCCAGCCCTCTTTTCAAGGGACTGGAGGATTTCCGTCATACCCGTATTGAGATGCTCAGGGCGGAGACCGTGGCCGATCTTTTTGGCATAATGGACCGTATAACAGACAAATGGTTTACCGATGGAAAGGAGTGATTTTGAGATAATGGCGCCGGTGGGCTCTTGGGAGTCACTGGCTGCGGCTTTCCAGGCCGGAGCGGGATCGATCTACTTTGGAGTGGAGAAACTCAACATGCGTTCCCGCAGTGCCAGCCACTTTACTCTCGATGACCTCAGGGAGATAGCAACACAGTGCGATGCCCATGGAGTCAAGAGTTATCTGACACTCAATACGGTCATGTACGGAGAGGACATTCCGCTGGTGCATGAGATTGTGGATGCTGCGATGAAAGCGGGGATTTCGGCAATAATCGCATGCGATATCGCGGTCATGACCTATTGTAATGAAGTGGGTATGGAGGTGCATCTCTCCACCCAGCTCAACATAAGCAACATAGAGGCTCTCAAGTTCTATGCCCGGTTTGCCGATGTGGTGGTCCTGGCTCGTGAACTTAACCTGGACCAGGTGGCTGAGATTCACCGTCAGATCATAGAGCAGGATATACGTGGCCCCAAGGGGGAGCAGATACGCATAGAGATGTTCTGTCATGGAGCACTTTGCATGGCAATCAGCGGCAAGTGCTACCTTAGCCTTAATGAGATGGGGGCAAGCGCCAACCGCGGAGCATGCATGCAACTGTGCCGCCGCGGATATATAGTCAAGGACCGTGAGACCGATATAGAACTGGCCATAGAGAACCAGTACATAATGTCACCCAAGGACCTCAAGACCATCCGTTTCATGGACCGCATGATCGAGGCTGGAGTGAGGGTGTTCAAGATAGAGGGTCGTGCCCGCGGACCTGAATATGTGCGCACTGTAGCAGAGTGTTACGGTGAGGCTATCGATGCATGTCTGAACGGCGGATTCACCGATGAAAAGAAGGATAATTGGGATAAACGCCTGGCAACCGTATTCAACCGCGGCTTCTGGGACGGTTATTATCTCGGTCAGCGTCTGGGTGAGTGGAACAACGTGTACGGATCACAGGCTACGGAGACCAAAGTCTACGTGGGCAAGTGCACCGACTGGTTCTCCAAGATTGAGGTTGCCGAGTTCAGCATCGAAGCCGCGCCCATCAGCGCAGGAGACAAGCTGATGGTTACCGGCGCCACGACAGGCTGCATCACATTCAACCTTGATGATCCCCGTGTGGACCTTAAGACTGTGGAGACCGTGCCGCAGGGAGTGAGGGTGTCGTTTAAGACTCCGGAGCGGGTGCGCCGCGGTGATAAGCTATTTAAGGTGATATCAAGAAAAATTGGGAATTGAAAATTGAGAATTGAGAATTTTAGGAGCAGCGAGAGCCATCAAACTTGTTTGTTTGGCCGAGTCGCGACAAAAATCAACAACGAAGTTGTTAATTGAAAATTGAACCTGTAAGATGTTTATATAACGACATAACCAACTAAATATGAGAAAACTACTAACCACTTTGACTTTTCTGGCCGCAGTAACAGCTGCCCAGGCACAGAACGAGTATGAAATTACAGTTGAGAGTTCAAAACCCAGCGGCATCATAGACGAAATGCTCTACGGACAGTTGTTCGAGCATATCTATTTCAGCGCCAACAACGGCGTATGGCAAGAGATGATCTACGGCCGTTCTTTCGAGCCGGAACAGTATCCCGGCATTCCGCCCCGCGACGGTTATTTTGACGGCTGGTTCATGGACGATGACCAGGTGCTCCATTCACCCACCCGTTACGAGCAGCCGCTTAACATATGCACCGTTGAATCCGATGATTATGAGATCACGATGGATATCAACTGGCGCTCTTACAAACTGGCCCGCCGTTCATGGAGCGGAGGACTGATGGACATAAGGTTCGCCTTTGCCCAAAAGGCCGATGGAAAAGCCTATTTTGCAAGACTTCATGATCCCTATTATGAGGGCCGCACATTCACTCCCGCGCAGACGGAGTCGCAGATAGCTGCAGCCAACGAGGCTAATGCCAGAGCGTCACTCCAGGCTCAGAACGCCACTGCCGATTTCTCGATCTCGGCTATGGAGGAGCGTGAGGTGAGCGGATTCGGCGGACGTAACCGTCGCATGAGCACACTGACCGCGCTTGAATCGACCCCCGCAACCAAACAGCAGATTAACGAGAATCAGGACTGGCACAAACTTCGTATAAGCCGTAAGGGTGAGGCTGTCACAATGTACTTTGATGACAAGGAGGTGGTTGCCTACACCGGACTCGAAAAGACCGGAAAGAACGACATCGTTTTCTGGGTAAACTACACCGAGGCCCTTTACCGTAATATATCGGTGAAAAGCGGAGAAATGACAGTTTTTGAGGGAACTCCCAAGGATGTTCAGATTCCGGATGTGGCTCCTGAGTGGGGAAGCTTCGGAGACGGAGCGTTCAGCCTTGTCAAGGGTGATGCAGTGAATATGAAATACTCCCAGCGTATTGTGGCCAAAAAGGGACGCACAGGCGTAACCCAAGGTCCTCAGAACGTAATTGAGGGTGAGAAGTATATAGGTTCCGTTTACGCGAAGGGTAAAGGAAAGCTCTATGTAGGCCTGCGCAAGGAGGATGGCTCTTTTGCTGCTGTCCAGTGCCTTGGAAAGGTAGGTAAGAACTGGAAGAAATACAGTTTTGAGATGGTATCGCCGGATTATAGCGGTGATGCGGATTTTGCTGTTTTCACCGACAAAGGTAACCTTCAGGTGGATATGGCCACAATGTCAACCCAGACCGGAAAGGACCTGGGCGGTTTCCGTCCCGACATACTGCAGGCCGTAAAGGAGCTGCATCCCACATGCCTGCGCTGGCCGGGTGGCGGATATGTGGCCCAGTATGACTGGCAGAACGGCATAGGCCCGCAGGAGAACCGTGAGCGCTGGGCACACTGGATGTGGATGGATTATGACCAGAACTGCTTCGGTACCGATGAATTCATAAAGTTCTGCCGTGAGGTGAACTCGGAGCCGATAATTGTAGTAAGCGTCAAGTTTGAGCGTCCGGCCGATGAATACGACCAGATCCTTGAGGATGCCGTAAACTGGTTGCGTTATTGCAATGCTCCCGCAACCGATGAGTGGGGCGCAAAGCGTGCTGCCAACGGACATCCCGAACCTTACAACGTCAAGTACTGGGAGATTGACAACGAGATGTGGGAGATGGGTATTGAGCGTTATGAGAAGTGCGTGCGTGATTTCAGCACCGCCATGCGCAAGGTTGACCCGTCAATCAAGATAATAGCCTGCGGAGGATTCAGTGAGGATGAGCAGTTCATAAAGCGCAGCGGTAACTACTTTGACTACCTGAGCCTGCACCACTACGAGCAGCAGGGTGGTTACGCTACCGGTCCTGCCCGCCTTGGCCAGCAGTATGACCGCTATGCAAACATGATTGCCGAGGGTCCCAACCCCAACATCAAGTTGTTCATCTCAGAGTGGAACCTCAACAGCATTGACTGGCGCACAGGTCTGTTCGCCGGCGGTTTCCTGAATATGTGTGAGGCACGTGACGTAGTGGCAATGGGTGCAGCCGCCCTGTTCATACGCCGTACCGATGCTCCCGACTGGAACAACGCATTCATCAACTTTGACTATAAGGACCTGTTCAAGGCACCCAACTGCCAGGTTACCGAACTCTGGTACGATCACTTCAGCAAGTACCGCCTTGCATTTACCGGTGAAACCGGCAATTTAAGTGTAAGCACCACCATGTCCGAGAACGGAGCCGATGTGATCGTGAAGGTGGTCAATCCCACCGATGAGCCTGCAACCCTGCGAATCAAAGGCGACTGGAAGGGCATAAATCAGACCGAGTTCGAGTACTACGCTCCGGGTTCGCTCACCGTAGCCAACAGCATGGAGAACAAGAACGCCGTCGCTTTGCAGAAATCAGCCGGAAAGACCGATGGAAACGACGTAATTCTGTCCGTTCCCGCTCTATCGGCCGGCGTGTTGACCATAAATAGGAAATAATAATTAATTTTGTAATCACCCAGCCGTTGAAACGGCTGGCTACCATTGTCAAATGCCTACGGCATTGACGGGGTTAAACCATTTAATTGATAGAAATATGAAAAGAACTATTATGATGCTGCTGGGTGCAGCAATGTTAGTGGGCTGCAAGCCCCAGGTCGCAGAGACTTACACCGATAACCGCGTTGTTGAAGACGGAGGTTCCGGTCCTTATAAAGCTATCATGGTGACAGAGCCCAGTCTTGAGGCTCATACGATCTTCCGCCCTGAGGACCTGAGCAAGTTCGGCAAAAAGAATCCGCTGCCAATCCTGGTATGGGGCAACGGAGCCTGCACCAATTCACCTTGGGAACATCAGAATTTCCTCAGCGAGATTGCATCGCACGGATTCATGATAGTAGCCATAGGACATTGGCCTGCCGAGGGTGCGCGTTACAACGGACCCATGTCCAAGACAGAGCAGCAGATAGAGGGTATAGACTGGGCCATAGCTCAGAACGCCGATAAGAACAGCCCCTATTACGGCAAGCTCGATGTGAACAACATCGCTGCCGCCGGTATGTCATGCGGCGGACTTCAGACCCTGGCCAATGCTGGCGATGAACGACTCAAGACCATCATGATATGCAACAGCGGCTCGTTCATTAATCCCGCCACGGCTGTGCCCAACATGCCCATGCCCAAGAAGGAGGATCTGCTGAATATTCATACCCCCGTCATGTATCTGCTTGGCGGTCCCACCGACATAGCATATGAGAACGGTATGGATGACTTTAACCGCATAGAGCATGTTCCCGTATTCGCAGCCAACTATCCCGTAGGACACGGCGGCACATACGGCCAGCCCCACGGCGGCGAGTTCTCTGTAGTGGCTCTGGCATGGCTCGAGTGGCAGCTCAAGGGTGACAAGGAGGCCGGAAGCTTGTTCACAGGCAGCCCCTGCGGCTTGGCTTCACGTCCTGACTGGACAGCCGATAAGAAGAACATAGACTAAAGAATGAATATACTGGTTACAGGTGGTGCGGGCTTCATAGGCTCGCACACCATTATTGAACTTTACAAGGCGGGCCACACCGCTGTGGTGATTGACAATCTGAGCAATTCCAGCCCCGAGAGCCTGAAGCGTGTATCGCAGATACTGGGCGGAACCGAGGTACCCTTCCATAAGGTCGATATACGCGACCGCAAGGGCCTGGACAGTGTGCTGGAGCAGTACAAGTTTGACGCCTGCATACATTTTGCCGGTCTCAAGGCGGTAGGAGAGTCAGTCTCAAAGCCCGTTGAATACTATGAGAACAACATAAGCGGCACGCTGGTTCTGGTCGATGCCATGCGCAGCCACGGAGTCAAGAACATCATATTCTCATCCAGCGCTACGGTGTACGGCAATCCTGAGATCATCCCCATAACAGAGGAATGCCCCAAGGGAGTCTGCACTAACCCTTACGGCTGGACCAAGAGCATGCTTGAGCAGGTGTTGACCGATATGCAGAAAGCCGATCCGGAGTGGAATGTGGTGTTACTGCGTTATTTCAACCCCATAGGTGCCCATCCGAGTGGTCTGATAGGCGAGAACCCCAACGGCATTCCCAACAACCTCATGCCTTATGTCACTCAGGTGGCAGTCGGAAAGCGCAGTGAATTGGGCGTTTTCGGTAATGACTATGACACACCCGACGGAACAGGTGTACGCGATTATATCCATGTGGTAGACCTGGCCCGCGGTCATGTCTGTGCCCTCAAGGCCATAGAGCGCAAATGCGGGCTTGGCCTTTATAACCTGGGAACCGGCCACGGCTACTCAGTGCTTGACGTGGTCAAGACCTTTGAGAAAGTGAACGGTGTCAAGGTTCCCTACAGCATCAAACCCCGCCGTCCGGGCGACATAGCCACCTGCTACAGCGATCCTTCAAAGGCTGAGCGTGAGCTGGGTTGGAAAGCAGAGTTCGGACTGGAGGAGATGGTACGTGACAGCTGGAACTGGCAGCGTCTGAACCCTAACGGTTTTTAATATGAAACTGACAACCCCCGTCGAGATTGAGCCGCTCAGGCATAGGCTGACCTACAAGGACAGCATCATGTTCGTGGGCTCCTGTTTTGCCGATGAAATGGGCCGTCGCATGACGGACCGTTACTTTGATACATTGGTGAATCCGTTCGGGGTGTTGTTTAACCCGTGCTCCATATCGGACTGTCTGGGACGGCTCGAGGGGTATGGCAAGAATCCCGACGGTTGCCGGTTCAAGCCCGACGATGTGATCGGGACACCAGGCGGTTACTGCTCGTTCCATCATCACGGCTCGTTCAGCCGTCTCACCCCTGAGGAGTTCCTGGATAATGCCAACAGGGAGTTGGAACGCAGCTCCGCGTTCTATCATAGAGAGGGCTGGGTGGTGGTTACGCTCGGCACCTCTTTTATCTATACCGACAAGCAGACGGGCATGGTGGTATCGAACTGCCATAAACTGCCGTCCGACAGGTTTGAGCGTACCATGATTGACGTTGACAGGGTGTATGAATCGCTGAGCCGTCATGTGGAGGCGCATCCGGAGCGGCAGTGGATATTCACCGTTAGCCCCGTGCGCCATCTGGCAGACGGCCTGCATGCCAACCAACTGAGTAAGGCCACCCTGCTCTTGGGGGTACAGCGTCTTACGGAACGGTTCCCCAACGCACATTATTTCCCCGCTTACGAGATATTGCTAGACGAACTGCGTGACTACCGTTTCTATGCCGATGACATGATGCATCCCTCGCAGCTCGCAGCCGATTACGTATTCGGCCGTTTTATGGACTGGGCGCTTGCCGACTCTGACAGGCAGTTGCTCTCTGAGGCCGAAAAGATACACGGTATGATGCAGCACAGGATAATGAATCCCGGAACAGCTCAGGCGGAACAATTTGAACTACAGCGAAATAAGGCACTCGATTCATTCCTGCAGAAAATTAGAGAGTGATTAATTCCTTTTGGGAGTACCTTAAGGCTACTTTTTATCTACCTTTGCGTAAATTTTTGGAAAAATGATAAAGATGAAGAAAAGTATTATTGGCATCCTCGCTCTCGCAGGATGTGTAAGCGTTGTATCTTGCAGTGACAAGAAAGAGGTGCAGGAAGACATGACAGTTGCCAAGCAGCAGTCTCTGATTGAGCGTTCTGTCGTTGATTTTACCAACATGGTTCCCGCCAGCGATTTTGAAGAATTGAGAGGTTTTGTCTTCGAGGTGTTTGGTATTGCCAGTGAAATGGACATGAGCGGTCTGTTCCTCGTTGATTCTCTGAACAGTGCCATGAAAATGGCTGGTGACACCATTCTGACCGATACAATTTCGGCCAAGATCTACGAGGATCTGGATTACGACTGCGTTATTGAGTCAGATTACATAAAATTTGTGGAGACCTCAATCCTGCTCTCCAACTTTACAGGCCATTATACAGCAACTGATACCATGACTTGGGCTTACACCAAGGCCAATGACCTTCAGTTCATTTTCAAGGACAGCCTGGACAATAACTGCGTCCTCAAAATAGCACGTCAGGGAAAGGAGGTGAAGCTCAGTTCACCCAACAAGAAGACCTATCTGGGCGGCTCTGACTATAAGCGTGAGGTTAAGGATGACACCGTATACTATACCAGAGTACTTCTGTCAAACAAATACGAGGTCAGCATCCCTGAGAAGATTACAGTATCTCTGTCAAGAGCCAAGAAGGACGTTGTATCAGCAACTGTCAAGACCAAACTCGGCAATCTCTCTGACGGATACTTTGATATAGCAACCGGCAAGATTGGCGTTGAAACCACTTTTGCTACAAGCAACGGTTACAAACTCTCTCTGAGCGGTGATTATGAGGCCAACAAGGCTGTCTCAAGCGCTCTGACACTGAAGAAGTCCGATAAGAACGTATTCTCACTGAATCTGTCTGCAAATCCCGAGGGAATTCCCGGATATGAGCTGAGCGGTGATTTTGAATTCAGCGATTTCAAGGATTCTATTTTCAGCTGCCTTGATAGCATGAACGCCAAGAAGGTTTATATTAGCGGCAACCTCATGAACGAGGTTAAGCTGGTGGCTTCAATCAGCGATATCCAGAAGTATCTGGAGCTCTCAGACAGTGTCAGGAAGGTGGTTAACTCTGAGGTTAAGACCAAGGCTATCGTTAATGAGCTCAACAAGACACTGAACGCATATGTATGCTTTGACGGTGCTGACAAGAAGCAGGCCAAACTGCTGTTCGAGCCTGACTGTGATGTAAACTATAACGGCAGTTACTACGAGGAGATGTGGTCATTCAAGCCTGTAATCGCACTTGCAGACGGTTCAAGGACCTCACTGAAAGAGTTCTTTGACTTAGAGCAGTATCAGGTAGCAGCAATTGCTCTCCGTAGAATGCTCAATCAGTACAGGCGTATGATTAGGACCGGAAGCGCTTCGCGCAGTAATAAGTACATGTTGACAGCATCTGCCCGTGTAATAGACTGAGCTAACAAAACATATATAGTTTGAAGCGTCTAAGCATCATACTAATATTCATATCAACTCACTTGTTTCCTGTTCTTGCTCAACAGGGAACAGGTGAGTTGAGTGTTTTTCTTGATACCGTAACCGTTAAGGCTACGGCCGACGCTAATACTGTAAAAACCGCATCGGACGGTAGTGTGGACTGGAATCTCAGGATGATGGACCTGCTTCCTAAGATGATGGGAAATGCAGATCCCATCAGCTATTCCAAACTCCTGCCCGGAGTCCAGAGTACGGGCGAATTCAACGGTGGATTGCATATAAACGGCAGTGAGAACTCACATAACATGATATCGGTGCTGGATGTGCCGATATACAACGTGAATCACCTGCTGGGATTCTTCTCTGCGTTCATCCCCACCCATTACAGTTCCATGTCACTCCACAGGACGCCCCAGACCGCCGGCTCGCCTAACCGTCTGGGAGGAGAACTCATGTTCCGTCCTTTCACGGAGCGGGAGAGTGATGATCCGAGCGGCGATGTATCGGTCGGACTCATTTCATCGCAGGGTACCGTCAAGGTCCCCATGGGAAAAAAGTCCCTTCTGACCGCTTCATTGAGGGCCGCCTATATCAATCTCCTCTATTCCGGATGGATGGAGGTCGATGGCTCCACGCTCGACTATTCGTTCTTTGACTCGAACCTGACCTGGACCTGTAACCTCAATGACCGTAACGTCATCATGGCCGATGCATACTGGGGCCGTGACAACGGAGGCTTTAGGGAGAACTCTTTCGTGACAGACTCCAGAAGTATATGGGGAAATGATGCGGAGTCGTTCCACTGGATATATGACGGAAAGGGCGGAGTTGACATGAAACACACCCTTTACCACTCCAACAGTTTCACTGACGTGAGAATGGCCCACGAGGGCGGCAGGCTCAAGGCACCCTCATCAATCACGGACCTGGGATACAAGGGTAACCTGGAGTGGAAAGGGCTGACTCTGGGCTTGGATGCGCTGTATCATGATTTCGTGCTTCAGTCTCCGGTTATTGATGATTCCTATATCACTACTGCCACGGAGACTCCGCATAGCGACTCATGGGAGTATTCGGCCTATTCGGATTATTCAGTCTTCCTGATGGACCGTCTCAACCTGAGAGTGGGACTGCGTGGAGGTCTGTTCGTGAGCAAAGATGACCGTTACCGCTCGCTTGATCCCTCGTTTACGGCCACGTATTACAGTGCGGATAACGACTGGAGCATATCAATGTGTCTGTCACAGCGTCATCAGTACCTTTTCCAGACAGGAATAACGGGATTGGGTATGCCATCCGAGTTCTGGATGCCGGCCCATGACCGGTTCAAACCTCAGTATATGAGGGGTGTGAACCTGTCGGGTATGGTTGAGATAGCTCAGGGATTCACGCTGAACGCATCGGCCTATTACAAGAGACTGTACAACCAGATTGAGTATTACGGCTCGATCATAGACTTTATAACCACCGACTACAACTATGAGGACCATCTGATTCAAGGTGACGGTTACAACTACGGTTTTGACGTGATGGTCTCCAAGAGTTCGGGAAGGTTGACCGGTTGGCTGAGTTACAGCATGGGGCGCGCGCTGAGGCATTTTGACAAAGAGGGTATGACCGGCTATTATCACGCCAGTCACGAACGTATCCATGAGCTGGATATGGTGGCGGTCTACAAGACAGGCAAGCGTTGGGAGCCCTCGCTGGTGCTGGTGGCTGCAAGCGGAACTCCCTTTACGGCTCCTGAGTATTTCTATATGCTGGACCGTAAGATCCTGGTCCGATACGGGGAGTTCAACGCTCAACGTACAAGACCTTACATAAGGCTGGATTTATCGGTCAATTATGACCTGAACCTCAGGAACGACAGGTTTATAAAGTCACACGGACTGAATCTGAGTGTATACAACGTGTTGTGCCGTCACAATGACCTTGGCTACCGACTTAAGGTATATGAGGACTCATTCTACTATCACAACATCATGTTCCTGGGATTTGCACTTCCCTCAATCAGTTATTACTGCACATTCTGACAGGTATGAAAAGGATACGCCTCTATATAGTTATGATTATCGGGCTGGTTCTTCTGAGTCAGTCCTGTGAGGAAGGATTCATACCCTCTGACAGGGACGAACTTATTGTGGAGGGTTGGATCGATGCAGGCGGATTCCCTGTCGTGATGATTACCCATTCGCTCCCGGTCAGGCTCAAGGAAGAGGGTGTTAAGGTGAGTCAGATTGCCAAATTCATGGAGACATCGGCCAAGGTGACTGTAAGTGACGGAGAGACCTCGGTCACGCTCACCGGCAAGCTTGATGAGGGCTATTTCCCACCATATATATATACTACATCAAGGCTGAGAGGAGAGGCAGGAAAGAGCTATACGCTTACCGTGCAGACCAAGGACCGGCTCCTTACCGCCAACACCACGATTCCTCTGGACGGTCCGGTCGTGGACAGCGTGGTCTGTCACGAGCTGGAGGGCAGCGATACGCTCTGCTCAGTCCTTCTCTATCTTAAGAACCTTCCTGACAGGAAGGAGTATTTCAAGACGTTCTTCCAGGATGGAGCGGCACTTGCGCAGTTCCGCTCCACCTATCTGGGCGTGATTGACGATGCCATTGCTGATTCTACCATAAAGATTCCCATCATGAGGACCATAAGGGATGATTTCAAGGAAGATAAGCGCAGATATTTCAATACCGATTCGCTGTTGAACCTGAAGGTTGCCACTATGGACTCCGTGAGTTTCAGTTTCTGGAAGATGTTCTCCGGCAGTACCATAAGCAGCTATTCAGGGTTCCTTATGTCTTCATCGATTGAGAACCTTCCGACCAATGTACTGGGAGGAATAGGTTACTGGTGCGGATATAACCCGTACATCAGCACCTTCACGGTCACTCCCGGTACGTACCCCGGAAACCATCCGTTACCCTGACGGGCCAATCAGATTGTTTTGCTTATGTAGTCCAGGACCTGCTGCGCGGTGTCGGCAATGACATCGGCAGAGGTGAGTTCGTGACGTGGACGGAATCCCCAGCTCACTGCAACGACGGGAATACCGGCGTTACGGGCGGTCTGGATATCGGTGGTGGAGTCACCTACCATTATGGTGTGAGCACGGTCCGCGCCTGCACAGTCCATTACATGCTGCACCACGGCGGCATCGGGCTTGAGAGGGAATAGGGGGCTGTTGCCCAGGACAGCGGCGAATTCAATTCCGGGAAAGAACGTGCTTACGAGTCTCTCGGCTCCCTCCTGGATCTTGTTCGATGCCACTCCCAGCTTGTATCCCTGTCCGTTAAGGGTCGAGACCAGTTCCGGGATGCCGGGGTAGGGTTTGGTATGCAGGTCTATGTGATCGGCGTAATACTTGAGGAACATTGAGAGGGTGTCGCTTACAAACTCCTCACTAGCGGCTTGCGGTGCGGGAAGGGCTCTCTCTATAAGCTTGCGCATGCCGTTTCCTACCATTAGTGTGTATTCCTCAAGAGTATGCTGCGGGAGTCCGAGTTCCATGAGGGTATGGTTGGCGGCGGCTCCCAGGTCGGCTATCGTGTTGAGCAGGGTGCCGTCCAGATCAAATATTACCAGTTTTTCCATGATGGTGCAAAGATAGTGCAAAATCCCTGTCGGCTCATCTATCCGAGGCTTTGTATGTGCTCGAACAGCTTCTGATAGAACGGATGGCGTGTCAGCGTGGAGGCATCGGCCAGTATTATGAGTTTCATGCGGGCTCGTGTCATGGCTACGTTCATGCGGCGCAGGTCCTTTAGGAATCCTATCTCGCCGTTTTCATTGGCGCGAACCAGGCTGATGATAATCACATCGCGTTCCTGTCCCTGGAATCCGTCGACGGTGTTTATGCTTATCAGGCTGCGATATGGCTTGAAGAACGGGTCCTCCTTGACGAGCTGACGCAGATACTGCACCTGCGCGCGGTAGGGGCTTATCAGTCCAAAGTCTATATGCTCCTGTATGATGCGCTCGCGGCCTATCTTGCCGATGTATTCTTTGAGGTGCTGTATGGAAAGCTGGGCCTCGGACTTGTTTATGCGTCCGAATGACTCGCCTACGAACTGCTCGTTGCAGTCCATCCCTTCCGTGTTTATCCAGACTATGGGGTTGTCCAGATCCAGTATGCTGCGGAATCTGACATTGGGGGCGCTCTCCAGCATTCCGCCGTAGAACCAGTCCGATGAGAACCTCATTATGGCGTCATTCATGCGATACTGAACCTTAAGCAGGGTGACGCATTCGGGGCGTGTGGCGGCCAGATGCTGCATCATGGTGCGGTCCAGTCCGCCTCGCTGGGCCTCCATGCTCTTGACGGTGGGCGGCAGCTGCTGATGGTCACCGGCCAGTATTATGCGGTCCGATTTGCGCAGAGCTATCCAGCAGGCAGCCTCAAGTGCCTGCCCGGCTTCATCGATGAAAAGGGTGGAGAACCGTTTCCCTGCCAGTATGCGGTTGGCGCTGCCTGTCAGGGTGCAGGCTATGACTCTGGCTTCGCGCAGCAGGTCATGGCGTATGCTTTGCTCAAGTTCCGTTGCATGGTCGCGCAGGCTGTTCAGCTTGCGGCGGGTGCTGTCATCCCTCTTACGGGCGGAGAGTTCCCTGATATTCTTGCGGATGGCCCAGAGTTGGGAATAATCGGGGTGGTCCTCGAAACGGCGCTCGTAGGTGAATGACAGCATCTTGTCATTTACCCTGGTGGGGTTGCCCACGCGGAGCACGCTTATGCCGTGGTCGACCAGTTTTTCGCTTATCCAGTCCACTGCCATATTGCTCTGGGCACATACCAGTACCTGATCCTCCCTGCGGAGGGTCTCGTAAATGGCCTCGACCAGAGTGGTTGTCTTACCGGTGCCGGGAGGACCGTGAACCACAGCGACATCCTTGGCTGCCAGCACTCTGTTTACCGCCTCCTGCTGGGTGGGGTTGAGCCACGGCAGGGTTATGGATTGGAATGTATGCCAGGAGGGTTTTATGTTTCCGTGAATGATTTCGCGCAGTTCCTGTGTGCGTCCTTTCTCGGCATTTATCACCTGATTCAGTGCCTCGAACATAAGACGGTAGGTGGTCTCGTCAAAGAACAGCTGAACTCCCAGGTTTGTGGCCGATGTCAGGTCAGCCACGCCCTTGCCCTGAGGCAGGGCCACCACCATACGGTCGTCATCGACATAACTCACCGTGCCGGTCACGGGTAGGAACCGTGACTCATTCTTTTGGGTGTCCTGGGTAAAGAAACAGACAGGGCGGCCGTACTCAAAGCTATGCTCCACGTCGCGGTCTGAAGTCCGGAGTATCTCCACAACCAACTGGTTCAGTGAGTTGTAGTATGTCTGGCCGCATCGGACCGGATACCAGCAGATGCCGCGCTTGATCTTGCGCTGCACGGGCATAGTCCTGCTTTGAACAAGATAAGCCTCTTTTTCCTCCTCGTATTCTATACGCAGAAGGGAGGCCTGCCTGGCCAATACCGATACCGCATTTTCCATACTGCAAAAATAGCAATAATCTTTCATGGAGAGGAAAGGTTACTCCAGCCGGCCTCTGGCCGTAAGCGAAGCGCTTTCGCGTTTTCTTAATGGATTGAAAAGGTTTCCCTAGCCGGCCTCCGGCCGTAAGCGAAGCGCTTTCGCGAAAGCGAAATAAAAAAAGGTGCTTTTGGCACCACAAAAAAAAGAGGCGCGAACGCGTCTCTTTCTTTTGTGGTGCCACCGGGAATCGAACCAGGGACACAAGGATTTTCAGTCCTTTGCTCTACCAACTGAGCTATGACACCAGAAACATTTGTCTCAAATGCGGGTGCAAAGATACGCACTTTTTTAACTCTGACAAGTTTTTGAGCACAAAAAAGTTCTCGTCATCAAAAAAAACACTACCTTTGCAGTGTCAAACGACAAGATCGGAATGTAGCGCAGTTGGTAGCGCACTACGTTCGGGACGTAGGGGTCGGGCGTTCGAGTCGCCTCATTCCGCCCAGAAAAGGGAGCCAATTCGGCTCCCTTTTTCGGTCGGAATGAGGCTAAGCCTTATTTTATTTCGCTCGAGGACTCGCTCGCCCCAATACGTAAAAACTGCAACATTAGGAACCGTCCCTAATGTTGCAGTTTTACGAGGCAGACTACCAAAGTGATTATTCCTGTTAGTATGAGAACCGGCTCGGCGAACATGAACAGGGGGAAGGCACCCATGGTGAGCGTAACCATTGTCGATGAAAGGACGGTCAGCGCAAGGCACGATGCAAACACGTGAAGTCCGCCAATTCGCAACCCTTTGGGATCAGGTTTTAATTTGAACATGTTGTTTGCCATTGTGTAGATTCCGTATGTCACCAGGCATAGTAACAGGCTGATTACCGGATAAAAGACCAGTGTATTCCTGTCCATGGAGCCACTGGCATGGCCAGCCGGGTCAAAGTGAGCAGGTAGCACATCGGGCAGAGCACTCCACCTTATACATATTGCACACGCGTTTACGATGATGATTATAGTCGGAATCATCCATCCGTTCTTAGTCCATTTCATAATTCATTAGAATAATTTCTGCGTAAAGATAATAAACTGCAACAGTAGGGACGGTTCTTAATGCAACATTAGGGACGGTTCTTAATGTGTTAGTTTTTCAGCAAAACTGTAACATTAAGAACCGTCCCTACTGTGTTAGTTCAGAGCCTTTTCGATTTCTATCTGGATCTTTTCGAGTCCGCCCCAACCCACCTGGGTGAAGAGTTTCCTGCCGGCAGTATCATAAATGGCATACTTGGGGACTCCAGTGGAACCGAACAGGTGTTCCGAAAGATACTTGTCCTGCTCATCGGTGAGATAATAATGGTCACCGGGGATGCCTGGAATAGCTCTCATCCAGTTTTCAAACGGTGATGAGGTCGATGTCAGATACACAAATACTATGTTCTTGTCCTTAAGCTGCTCCTTAAGAGGCGCCATCTCCTCATGTCCCTTTATGCACCAGCCGCACCAGGTTGCCCAGAAGTCAAACACGACCGTCTTACCCTTGTATTTGTCCAGAATAGTCTGGAGGATGTTCTCCGGAGCTACATCGGCCAAATCAAGATAGTGTACGTTCTTGGCAAAACTTTGTTTTCTGTTCTTTTCAATCTCTTCTTTCAGATTGCCCGATAATCGGTCATACAGGTTTGAAAGGTCCGGATCCTCAATAAACGGCTTGTCAATCTTCTTGCCGCCGCGTATCTGCGATACTCCGTAGAGATATCGGCAGAAATCGGGTCCTTTTCCGCGGACATCGGTACCTGCAAACAGATGGCATAAATCCAGATAATCACTCTTGGCGGATATGTTGCTTTCATCAAAGAAACAATCGGGACGCACGCGCATGATATAATCCAGGAATTCCTGAGTCCTGAACAGAGAGTCTGCAAATTCTGCAACCAGGCTGTAGAATCTGAGTTCATATTCAAACATATGTTTCTTTTCAAGATCGTTGAAGCCTTTCTTCTCATTATAGGCATCAACATCCTTAAGCAGTTTTTCCCTGATGGCAATTATTTCAGATACAGTCTTGGCCTCCTTCAAACTTTTAATATCAAAATTAGGGCCGTCACCTTCGGAACGCAGATTCGATTCAAGATCAAATTTCCTGTCAAACTTGGCCATATAACCTTTGTAGCCCACAAAACTGCTTTTAACGGAATCCGGCACCACATTCATATCCACCAGGACCGTGACCTCCTGACCAGGTGCCAGGAACGGAAGTGCAAAAGAGCCGTAACGGGCAGTAGGAGATCCCACGAATTCAAGTTGAACCTGCTGAGGATAATATATCTTGGTGGTATAATCCGCCATTCCCTCATCATTCAAAGTGATTCTCTTGTCATGAAAAGATCTAGGATCCGTGATGTCAAAATGACATATCGAAACGTCGGCGTTCATTCCCGGCTTATAATTCAATGCTTTCAGATGAATCGTAACGGGCTCCTCGCTGTAGGCCATATCGGGCCATACGTCATCTTCGGGGTAATCGGCCAAGAAATCGGCCGGTATTTTTGCTTCAGGCAGTTTTACGCCCTGTGGACGTATATTGAAAAAGTTGAAATTACCGCGGCCGATGCCCTCGAGCATGTCAAACATCTTTGTATTACGCGGCAGGGGCTCAAAATAGAGCACGAAATTCATTTTCCATGTAGCAGGATCAGTCCTTGTCCATTCGCCCAGTACAATACTGTCGCTGCCGATAGCCGCGTAGCGCTTGCCGTCAGCCTCGATGTAAGTCTCTTTGGCAAAACGCCAGGTAGCCATGGAAGGATACTCGATTTGCATGTAGAGGGCTGTAGTGCTGTCTGTGAACACCACCTTGTCAAACTCAAAATAATTCACACTTGCTGAACCGATGTCGGGTTTTTCCCAGATTCTCTCTTTCTGCCCGCAGGAAAGCAGGGCGCAAACAGTTGCAAAAAGGACAATTAAACGTTTCATAAGCAAACAAATTACGTTAGTACCTTCGGCAAATATATAAAATTTGAAACTGCAACATCAGGAACCGTCCCTAATGTTGCAGTTTTGCTGAAAAACTAACACATTAAGAACCGTCCCTAATGTTGCAGTTTTGGGGTAAGTCCTAATAATAAAAGTTAAAGTTTGGAGTTGGGGTGCATTTTCCTACTAAAAGATTAGGATTTGGAAAATGTGTCATATTTCTTTGCCTCAGAGATGATCCTGAACTAACGCCAATAGCTTATGAATTACCTTGTTATATCTGCATTAAGTCTGGCCCTTATGTATGGGGTTTTCAGATTGGCTCTGAACCGCACCACTCTGCATCGGTTCAATAGGACTATACTTCTTTCCATCCTTCTCCTCTCAGCCGTATTGCCCGCCGTAAGGATTGAAGGTCTTACTCCCGGCATTCTTAAAACAGCGAATACTCCCCAATCCGATATACCCGTCATGGCCGATGCCATAGTACCTGCGTACCTGTACCTGGACGCTCCGGAATCATACGATGCTGATGAGCCCGCCTCTCAAATCCAGGCACCGGTCCTTGAGACGGCGGTTCAGGCTGAACCCGTAAGGGAAGTAAGGAACAGCATCGCAGCAAAAGTCCATGTCATGGAGACTCTCATGCAGATGAACCTGCTGTCAGTCATCACCTATTTATATCTTATAGTGGCGGTCTTCTTCATGGTCCGTCTGCTTGTGGGAATAATCCGCGCCGAGACATTGTGCCGCCTGGGCGGACGCAGGCTTCCGGACGGCATCAGACTGCTTGTGTGTGACGGCGATTTCCAACCTACCAGCTGGCGCGGCACCATAATAATAAGCCGACGCGACTATGAGTCAGAGAACTCCGCTATGATACTGGAGCATGAGAAGGCCCATATCCGCCGCCATCACTCCGTCGATGTAATCCTGGCCCAGCTCATGTGTGCCCTGCAGTGGTTCAACCCCGCCGCGTGGGCTCTCAAACGCAGCCTCCAGGAGGTTCATGAATATCAGGCCGATGCCGCCGTGCTGGCCGACGGTGAAGACCTGCGTCATTATCAGGTATGCCTTGTCCAGGCCGCTCTCGGCTCAAGGGTGGGGTATGTGACCAGCAATTTTGCAGATTGTTCAACCAAAAAACGTATTACGATGATGAGAACAAACCAATCTTCTCCTTTTGTTTGCTTGCGTGCACTCTTCCTGTTGCCCGCAGTAGGTTTGATCATCCTGTTGTCATCGGCCTGTAAGTCCGATACAAACAAGGATTCCTCTCTGGCTGATTCCGATGTAGCCGTAACGGAACAGTTGATGGCTGAAATTCCGGTAGCAGAACCGGATTCCAAGTCTGAGCCGTTTGATACTGCTGCTTTCCTGAAGAAATATCCCAGGCCAATGACAGTCTACATGACTGATAAGTTCGTTGTAGTTGAGGATGACGGTTCTATATGGATCACCTATGGTGGTTTCAAGGAATTTTATCCGGCAACCCTCTCCAATTTTGAAAGGGAGTTGGAGCGTGTGGATTCCGTAAAAGTTCCAAATCCGGAAAGGATGCACATTATATTTACCAATAAGGACCGTCTTGGTTTATGCGTCCAGTTGGCAAAAAAGCTGGAGAAAAAGTATTCGCCTGAAAACATCAGCGTACTTGAAGAAGTTCCGTTGTTATTATTTGTCAGGCATCATACACGCTACGGCTACAATATGGATACAGAGAAAGACCGATGTGTCCTCTTTAATGTCAATGCAGACAACACCATTCATTACACAGCCTGGAATACTTCTGAGGGTAAGAAGTCCGAGGGAAAGGTGGGGTCAGCCCAGGAACTTAAGACTGTTCTTGACAGGCTCTTCCCGAATGCCGGACAGAAAGTTCTGTACGGTATAGAAGCAGACCTGAAGAGTTCTTTCCGTGTAAGTGAACAGATTGACAACATGCTGGCAGGGAATCAATACAGTACTGCAGACTGGAACAAAGGTCCAGTAGGTATGACCCGACAGGATTCCATAGACTATATCATATTCGGAAAGGACGGCAGTGAAAGCGGTCGCAAGCGCCACGTCAAGAATATGAAATGGTATAATGAAAACAAGGATAAGGAGGAATTCTTCAGAATGGGGTTCAAGGACGGCAAGCTCTGCGTATGCAAGGGTAACGATCCTTCCAAACTGCAGCCTATCGAGTTTGACCAGCTGGTTCCTTACTTCAAGGCCAACTGCCCGGACGGAAACGAACGCAGTGCCATAGTGCTGTTCGAGATTGTTGATACCGAGGGCGTATCGGTGGAATTCATCGATAAGGTGCTGGACAAGATGGAGTCGTGGATAACGACCTTTACACGCCGTCTGTACCTGAGTCCTAAACATATTGAATGACGATGAAAGCATTATCTGAAAAAGAACAGGAGGTAATGAATGTGATCTGGGAGGAGCGCAACTGCAGCGTGGATGACGTGCTGCAGCGCCTCCCGGAATCCAGCCGAGCCTATACCACGATCCAGACGTTCATGCGTATCCTGGAACAGAAAGAGTTTCTTGCCCACAAACGTGAGGGCAAGAAACACGTTTTCTACCCTCTGATCGAGAAGGCGGAATATACCCGCTGGTCACTTCAGCATATGAAAGACAACCTCTTCGGAGGGTCCGCCAAGTCCCTGCTCAACACGTTCATCAGTGACAACCGTCTGTCGGAGTCCGATATAAACGAACTTATGTCCATTCTCGAGGAGCTTAAAGGGGCTTGAATGAATATTCTGGGCAAATGATGTTCAATGTCGGCTTTTTGGAGTATATTCGCTGAACAAATTGCAAAAGTTCAGTAAGCGATATATGAAAAGTGACATAAAACCGGCCGAAGGCAGACTTGGAGTCCTCTGTGTAGGACTTGGTGCGGTTACGACGACCTTCATCACCGGTACTCTGATGGCCCGCAAGGGTCTTGCCAATCCCGTTGGCTCCTTTACCCAGCTGGGTAAGATGAGGGTTGGACGCGGAGAGAACAAGCAGTACAAACATGTAGGTGAGATAGTTCCCATGGCCGACCTCAAGGACGTGGTTTTCGGTGCATGGGATATATTCACTGACAATGCATATGAGAGCGCCCTCTACTGTCAGGTGCTCAAGCGTGAGGATATAGAACCGGTACGTGACGAACTGGAGAGTATCAAGCCGATGAAGGCCTGCTTTGACCCCGATTTTGCACATAACCTGGTTGACCCCTCGTTCGGACGCGTGCCCGATCCCCTCTGGGCTATGGCCGATGACACCCGCTGGAACTACGCCCAGAACCTGCGCCGCGACATCCAGAACTTCAAGAAGGAGAACGGCTGCAACCGCGTGATCGTATTCTGGATTGCCAGCACCGAGGCTTATACCCCGCGTAACGAGCAGGTACACGGCTCGCTTGCAGGCTTTGAGGCTGCCCTTAAGGCCGATGACCGCAAACACCTGCCCCCAAGCATGATTTATGCATATGCAGCACTTATGGAGGGTTGCCCCTTCATCATGGGTGCTCCCAATGTGTGCGTGGACATACCTGCCTTCTTTGAACTCTCCCGCAAACAGGGTCTTCCTATAGTTGGTAAGGACTTCAAGAGCGGCCAGACCATGATGAAGAGTGCCATGGCCCCCATCTTCCGTACCCGTATGCTGGGTGTGGAGGGCTGGTTCTCGACCAATATACTTGGTAACCGCGACGGTCAGGTGATTGAGCACCCCGACAACTTTGAGACCAAGCGCATAAGCAAGGCATCATCGATTGAGTGGATACTGGAGCAGGATGAATATCCGGAGCTCTATACCGATATATATCATAAGGTCAAGATCAACTACTATCCGCCCCGCAAGGACAATAAGGAGAGTTGGGACAATATTGACATATTCGGCTGGATGAACTATCCCATGCAGATAAAGGTCAATTTCCTGTGCCGCGACTCCATACTTGCAGCGCCCATCTGCCTGGATCTGCTGCTGTTCACCGACCTGGCTCTGAGAGCCGGACTGACAGGTGTCCAGGAGTGGCTCTCGTTCTATGTCAAGAAGCCTATGACTTACGATGACGAGCGCCCTGTGCATGACCTGTTCCAGCAGTTTGCCATGCTCAAGAACCAGATACGTCTTCTGGGTGGTTACGAGGCCGATCAGGAGCTGGATTGAATTAGGTATATACATTATGCAATACATGGAGGTGCCCCACAAGGGCGCCTCCTTTTTGTTTTAACTCACGGCTTGTATGATATTTAATGATTTTTGCATATTTATTTCACGTATAAATGTATAATGAATAACTTTTATAGCTAATTTTGCGCCCGAAACGAGAATATTTATACAATATGAAAAATAAAAACAACCGTTTGGAAGCTATCCGGCTCATCATATCGGAGCAGGATATCAAGAATCAGGACCAGCTTCTTCAGATCCTGACTGCCAGAGGTTATTCCGTAACACAGGCCACACTGTCAAGAGACCTCAAGAAGATGAAGATCTCAAAGGTGGCAAACACCTACGGTGATTATCTCTATGTGCTGCCAAACCATGCTTTGCTGCAGAAGAAGAGTTCCGGATCGACAGCCGACGAGAGCGTGATGAACCAGCCCCGTTACGGATTCGTATCACTCAATTTCTCGGGCAATATGGCCGTCATAAAGACCAAACCCGGTTATGCTAGCAGTCTGGCATATGATGTTGACAACCATAATCTTCCCGGAGTCCTTGGCACTATTGCAGGTGATGACACACTGCTTATAGTACTTGCAGAGGGAGCCAACCGGATGGAGATAAAGAGATTACTCGAACCGATCATTATTTCTTTGTAACAAAAGTCTAAAGATAACGTCTGAAATGAAAGACAACATTGAGGTCATGGTGGCCGATGGTTCACATGAGAAGTATGTGGACACGATCCTGGAAACCATTTCTGAGGCAGCTAAGGTACGCGGTACCGGTATAGCAAAAAGAACCCACGAGTACGTGGCAAACAAGATGCGCGAGGCCAAGGCGGTCATTGCGCTCGACGGTGACAAATTTGCTGGTTTCAGCTATATTGAGACCTGGCAGGACAAGAAGTACGTAACTACATCGGGACTGATAGTTCATCCTGACTACCGAGGCAGAGGACTTGCCAAGCGTATCAAGGACATGACCTTTACACTGGCCCGTACACGCTGGCCGCATGCAAAGATATTTTCGCTTACCAGCGGCGCCGCTGTGATGGCCATGAACACCCAGCTGGGTTACAAGCCGGTCACATTCGCCGACCTGACACAGGACGAGGCTTTCTGGAAGGGTTGCGAGGGATGCGTAAACGTAGATATCCTGCATCGTACTAACAGAAAGTACTGCATATGCACCGGAATGTTGTATGATCCTGAGGAGTATCTTCCCGCCAAGCTGTCGGAGGATGTACTCAAGAGAATTAAGGAATTGGATAACAAATAAAACAGAAGATATGAGCAAGAAGAAAGTTGTAGTAGCTTTTTCCGGAGGTCTGGATACCAGCTATAACGTGATGTATCTGACAAAGGAGATGGGATATGAGGTTTATGCCGCATGCGCCAACACCGGCGGTTTCAGTCCCGAACAGCTCAAGAAGAATGAGGAGAACGCCTACAAGCTGGGTGCAGTGAAGTATGTAACACTCGATGTTACCCAGGAGTATTATGAGAAGTCACTCAAGTATATGGTATACGGCAATGTTCTCCGTAACAACTGCTATCCTATATCAGTATCATCAGAGAGAATCTTCCAGGCACTGGCTATCGCCAAGTATGCCAACGAGATAGGTGCCGATGCCATCGCACACGGTTCAACCGGTGCCGGTAACGACCAGATCCGTTTTGACATGACCTTCCTGGTAAAGGCTCCCGGCGTGGAGATCATAACCCTGACCCGTGACCGCAACCTGAGCCGTAAGGAGGAGATCGACTACCTGAACGCCAACGGTTTCAGCGCCGATTTCACCAAGCTCAAGTACTCTTACAACGTAGGTATCTGGGGTACATCAATCTGCGGCGGCGAGATCCTGGACAGCAAGCAGGGCCTGCCTGAGAGCGCGTATCTGAAGCACCCCACCAAGGAGGGTTCAGAGATCCTGAGCCTGGGCTTTGAGAAGGGTGAGCTCGTAGCCGTAAACGGCAAGAAGTTCGATGACCGCATCAAGGCAATCCAGGAGGTTGAGAAGATTGGCGCCGCATATGCCATCGGCCGTGACTGTCATGTTGGTGACACCATCATCGGCATCAAGGGTCGCGTGGGCTTTGAGGCTGCAGCTCCCATGCTGATCATCGGCGCACACCGTTTCCTTGAGAAGTACACACTGTCCAAGTGGCAGCAGTACTGGAAGGACCAGGTATCGAACTGGTACGGTATGTTCCTCCACGAGTCACAGTACCTGGAGCCCGTAATGCCCGATATCGAGGCAATGCTGGCCAGCTCACAGCGTAACGTGAACGGTACCGTAACCCTGGAACTCCGTCCCTACAGCTTCCAGACCGTAGGTTGCGACACTCCCGATGACCTGGTACACAACAAGCTGGGTGAGTACGGTGAGGGTGCCAAGGCCTGGACTGCCGATGACGCCAAGGGATTCATCAAGATTACATCTACTCCGCTGCGCGCTTATTACAGCGTTCATCCGGATGAGGATAGATAATCAACCTTGTTTACTAACTATTAAATTTTAGAATTATGTCAGAATCTAAGAAACTTCACCGTTCTATGACGGAGAAAAAGATTTTTGGAGTATGCGGCGGTTTTGCCGAGTATTTTGATGTTGACGTGACTATCATGCGCATCATATT
>JBGURN010000049.1:0-3238 GCA_045131955.1 Bacteroidaceae bacterium | reverse complement strand
GACACGTCTCCGATATTGGACACATAGGTACGGATTCCGTCAGAATCCTCCTGCCAGCCTTCTTTCAGCGCGCCCTTGTACTTGGATACGCGGTTATGGTTATATGAGAAATTACCGTGCACGCTGTAATTGAAATCCTTGACATGGCTGCGCCAGCCAAGTGTCAGCTCGACACCCTTGTTAGTAACCTCGGCGATGTTCTCCATCGGAGCAGTTGCCAATCCTGCCGTCTGATATATTGTCGGCCTGTAGAGGATCCCGTCCGTTACCTTCTTGTAAAGGTCAATCTCCGCAGTGAGCCTGTTGTCCAGCACACCGATGTCCAGACCAAGGTCCGTCGATGTGGTGGTCTCCCATCTGAGAGCGTCATTGGCATGTACACTCACGGCAAGACCATTTGTAAGAGAATTATTGAAGCTGTAGTTGTGGGCCTTATAGGTTGACTGGTATTCGTAGTTTCCGATACTGTTATTGCCAAGCCTTCCCCAGGAAGCCCTCAGCTTGAGCAGGTCGAAGCCAGAGTTCTTCATGAAGCTTTCCTGCTCTATGCGCCATCCTGCGGAGAAGGACGGGAAGTATCCCCAACGCACATCCGAAGCAAATCTGGATGAGCCGTCGCACCTGAGGTTGGCCTCGAAGAGGTACCTGTCCGCAAATACATAATTCATTCTTCCGAAGAAAGAACGTGAAGAATAATCCGAGGCAGAGCCGCCCACGTTCAAAGGCTCGACCGCCGTATCAGCTGTCCAGAAGTTCGGATCTATGAGCCCCTTCTTCGTGCCGTTGTGATTATACTCAAAGCTGTAGTACTCCTCATATCCTGCCAGGGCGCTGAGCTCATGCTTGCCGAACTTGTGGCCCCAGTTGAGAGTCGACTGGACAGTATAATCCCAGTCACCGTTGGCCCTGAACCAGGTTTCCATGTTCTCCGGAAGCTCCGGAGTAGTCATCTGCACGCCCGTCGCGAAGTTCATCTTGACAGGCTGCGGAACTACTGGCTTGTACTGATAGTCATACCAGAAACGACCGTAATTGACAAGAGTCTTGAAGGAGAAATCCTTGAGGAAATCCACCTTCGCATAGCCTGACACCTTGATACGCGAATAAGTCCTTATAGCGTCTTCCTCGTTGACAGTATACAGAGGATTGCAAGCCGTAGCACTTTCCTCATTCGCTGAAGGAAAGCCATAGTACCCGCCATAATAAGGATATAAGCCAGGTGTCGACTGGTTGATGTATTTGACCGCGGTGGAATAATCTCCTGCCTGCTTGTCCATCACCGAGCCATAAGTCTGCATGCCGACAGTGAGCCACTGGACTGGCTTCACGTCAATATTGGCCCTGATCTGATATTTCTTAGCGGCAGTATTGGAGATAAGTCCCGGATTATCCTGATAATTTGCAGAAATCAGGTAACTCGTCTTCTTGCTCCTTCCGGTCACGGAAATGTTATGGTCCTGAGACGCGACGTCGCGGTACATATAATCCTGCCAGTCAATGTTCGGATATGCCACATAGTTTGGATAACCGGATTCAGCGATACCATTGGGATCCTTCCGGGCATTGCGCCAGGTCTCTATGGTCGACGGCAGGAAGTTTTCAGCCTGGCCGATGTTATGGAGAGATTCATTGATGATCTGCATATAATCGGCATAATCCTTCAGATACGAGAGCCTGTGCATTGGGCTGTTGAAGGAGACGCTTCCCGAATAGGTCACATTGACGGCGCCTTCCTTGCCCTGCTTGGTCGTGATAAGGACTACTCCGTTCGCTCCCCTGTTACCGTAGATAGCACAGGAGGCAGCATCCTTGAGAATAGTTATAGTCGCGATATCGTGCGGGTTGACATAGCTCATGTTGTTTTCAACTCCATCCACGATATAAAGCGGCGATGCCGAGTTGAGTGTGCCGGTACCCCTGATTCGGATAGTGTTGGACTCGTTGCCAGGATCGGAAGAAGTCGTGCGTACGGAAAGACCGGCGCTCGTACCGGCAAGGGCAGAGGCCACCGAGGTCACAGGACGGGATTCGGCCATGTCCTCAAAATTCACTGTAGAGACAGCGCCTGTCAGATTGACTTTCTTCTGCGTTCCATATCCTACTACCACCACCTCTTCAAGGAACTGGGAGGAAGGTTTCAACTGTATGTCAAGTGACGTCATCCCTGTACCCGCCACAAAAGAATAATCCTCATATCCCATTGCACTGACGAGGATTTCAGCCCCGGATGGCGCATTGAGGGAAAAGATACCTTCGAGGTCGGTAATCGAGCCGGTGTTGGTCCCTTTCACCATCACCGAAGCGCCGATTACACTCTCACCTGTCTCGGCGTCCTTAATCACGCCGCCAAGAGGCACATTCTGCGCCGAAGCAAATATCGAAGCCGCGAAACAGAAGCTTGCCAAAAGAGCTTTAAAAAGAGTTCTTTTCATATAATGCAGGTTTTAAATATGTTCCAATTTAGTTCTGATATGCACCCGGCCACCAAGAGTCGCCACGTACCACATTCCGCTGATCTGTATAGATATCATTGCTACACCAGCTCACAAACTCAGGGCAAATCAAATTAAGCCGGTCATAAAAAGCGGTCTGCGTGATCATAGAAGGCGCAGAACCGTCAATCTGACCATTCCACTGCCAGCAGTTTGCATCGACGTTCCAGCCGAGGCCTCCGATCGCAGAAGCCAGCACACCGCTTGCATTACCGCCATTATCGGTGTTCGTACCGATCAGGATAAGCTTATTGTAATGGGTATAGCTGAGATCGACGAGTTCGCTCTCGGTCTCGCCGCCGATGGAAGCGACGCCCTCAGACTCAGGGACAATGATGTTGTTGGTGAAATAATGCGTTGCCGCCCCCATAACGCCGACCAAGGCTGTATTGTCGGTCAGAGCGCTGCCTTCCGCACCGCTGCGAGTATCGCCGATGATCGAGCAATTGCTGATGCTGGAGCATGTCTGTATTACGTCGATGGCTATCCAGCATGCATTCAGACCCTTCTTATAGGACGACTTGCTGGACGTAGTATAAGATCCCCTCACGGAACTGTTGTTCATGCAGAACTTGTCCAGTCCGTTGATGTTGAACGTGCAGCCAACCCGATTTGTTATGTAGTTGGCATCGAAAACGCACTCATCAATGAAAAGATATGAATACTGCGTCCCGGAGCCTTCGGCATAGATTGCGCCGCCGGTACCTGCATAATTGCCGGTAAATGAGCTCTGGAATGCCTGAACG
>JBGURN010000048.1:0-7664 GCA_045131955.1 Bacteroidaceae bacterium | reverse complement strand
CGGCAGAACGCTCAGGTAGGTCTGACCTTCGCGGTAGGGGAAGTGACGCGGTATGAGGTAAACGTTCACGCTGTAATTGCGTACGGTGAGCATAACGCCCTTGGGGTTACCTGTTGAGCCCGATGTATAATTAAGGCCGCAGAGCTCGTCGGCGGGACGGTCCTCGTAGCCGAATCCCTCGATGCTGAATCCTGCGGGGTGAGCCTGTTTCATAAGTTCCTCACGGCGCATGTAAAGCTCGGCAAAATTGCCGCGGCTGGCCAGAATCTCACCGGTGTGGACGTCGATGGCACCCTTGAGGTTGGGCATCTGCTCAAAATCCATCTTGTCCATGAGACGCTTCTCGGTGTAGAGCAGCACGCTGTCGGAGTGGTTCACCAGACTCATGGTATCGGTAGGGGTGTAGCCGTCAAAGAGCTGTACGCCTACGTAACCTCCGGTCATGATAGCCATGAATGTCTTGGCCCAACCGGCGCAGCTCTTGGCGTTGAGGGCAATCTTATCGCCCTTGGCTAAACCTGCAGCCTTCCAGAACAGATGATCCTGCTCAATCTGTGCGGCCAGCTGGCCATAGGTCCATACACTGCTGCGGTAATCGTTAAGCGCAGGGTCGTTCCAATGTTTACGAACTGTGTTTTCGAATCTCTTGATAAAAGAAATGTCGTACATAAAATTGTTTTATAAAACCTCTATCGGGCATCCCGATCAAGGTAGGGTAAATAATAATTGTTTTAGCTTCCTTCCGGGCAACCCGGCACAAAGCGAAAACAAAAATAGCCCTTCGGCATGAACCGAGGGGCTATTTTTACCCGTTTGTGGCTAATCACACCACACTTGTGGCGAATATGTCACTTATTTGTTCAGTGCATCGGCACTTGCCATGTACTTCTTGAGGTCCTCGTCGCTTACGTGGAAGTCCTGAAGCTCACCGCTCAGATACTGGTCATAAGCTGACATGTCAACGAATCCGTGACCTGACAGGTTAAAGAGGATGGTCTTCTGCTCACCGGTCTCCTTGCACTTGAGAGCCTCGCGAACGGTAGCGGCGATGGCGTGGCATGACTCGGGAGCGGGGATGATACCCTCGGTCTGGGCGAACAGCACACCAGCCTTGAATGACTCGTTCTGCTCAATGTCGACAGCCTCCATGTAGCCGTCCTTCATAAGCTGTGAGAGCACTACGCCAGCACCGTGGTAACGCAGACCGCCGGCGTGGATTGTAGCGGGCTTGAAGGTGTGACCCAGGGTGTACATGGGCAGCAGGGGAGTGAGACCTGACTCATCGCCAAAGTCATACTCGAACTTACCGCGTGTGAGCTTGGGGCATGATGCGGGCTCGGCTGCGATGAAACGTGTGTTCTTCTTGCCGGCAATCTTATGACGCATGAACGGAAGAGCCAGACCGCAGAAGTTTGAACCGCCGCCAAAGCAGGCGATCACGATATCGGGATACTCGCCGGTCATCTCCATCTGTTTTTCAGCCTCAAGGCCGATGACAGTCTGATGCAGGCATACGTGGTTCAGCACTGAACCCAGGGCGTACTTGCAGTTGGGAGTTGAAACAGCCAGCTCGATGGCCTCGGAGATGGCGCAACCCAGTGAACCCATGTCATTGGGGTTGGCGGTCAGGATGTCCTTACCGGCGCGGGTTGACATAGAGGGTGAGGGGGTGATGGCAGCGCCGAATGTCTGCATGATTGAACGGCGGTAGGGCTTCTGGTTGAAGCTGGCCTTTACCATATATACAGCGCACTCGATTCCGAATTTCTTGGTTGCATATGAGAGAGCACCGCCCCACTGACCGGCACCGGTCTCGGTGGTCAGGTTGGTGATACCCTGCTTCTTGGCGTAGTAGGCCTGGGCCAGAGCTGAGTTCAGCTTGTGTGAACCGGCAGGTGATACGCTCTCGTTCTTGAAGTAGATGTGTGCGGGAGTACCCAGTGCCTCCTCGAGCTCGTAAGCTCTTACCAGCGGTGTGCAACGGTATGAGGCGTACTGCTGACGTACCTCCTCAGGTATCTCGATCCACTCGTCTTTCTGGTTGAGCTCCTGGTCAGAGCACTCTTTGCAGAAGATGGGGTAAAGGTCCTCGGGCTTGAGGGGCTGACGTGTTGCAGGATGAAGGAACGGCAGCGGCTTGTTGGGCATCACAGCCTGAATGTTGAACCAGGCCTTAGGTATCTCAGATTCCTGGAGCAAGTACTTTTTCTGTCTCATAATAATTTATTTAAGGTTATAATTCAAAATTCTCAATTTTCAATTTTCAATTCTCAATTCTCAATTGGTATTTAAAAAGCCCCGTCGCAGCTGCGGCAGGGCTCCAATCTATGATTTTCATTTTACATAACGAAGCGTCAACCTCCTACGACCGATTAAAGTTGTACGGGGCGCCACCACCAGTAAAATGAGTTGTACTTCATTGTCTTGTTGTTTTGTGATTGCAAAATTAGAGTGATTTTCGAATCCAGCAAAAAAACACGGACTTTTTTTAATCCGCCTGCTATTAATTCATTCTAAACCGTTTACCGCTCTCAGAGACTGCGGATATTTCGGTCCATCCACTCCCAACGTTTGTTGAATCCGCGCTTCATCTTTTTGATGGCGTTCTCAAACGAGCCACGGTCACCATTCTGGTTGTTGCGGGTCTTCAGGTACCAGAGTGCGCGGTTCAGTTTCTCGGAGTCCGATATGCTGTCGGCCATAAGGTCAATGTAATCGGGCAACTCTCTCCATTTGCCCTTGTATCGGTCCCAATGCTCCACCAGAGACTCCTTGAACTTAGGGTCGATGAGCAGGTACTCGTAATAGTAACGGCTTTCGGGGCTCTTGGCCCGTGTGTTGAGCACGGTCCACTGCTCGGTCATCTCCATATGGTTCTCGTAGAGGTTGGGCATGAATGTGTACAGGTCAAAATCCCATGCCGGACCAAAGCAGAGCAGGCCTGTGGAGTCGGTGTAGAGGAACGTGCTGTGAGGACCGTCCTCGGGGTAGGTGTTGTACGCATCATGGTTCAGGGTGATCTCCTGAATGAGCGCAAAGTCAATGGCCGTGTTCACGTTGAGATACCTCTCATACTCATGGTTCCTTACCCTTACGCTGTCAAGCAGTATGGTCTCAAGCGAGTCGACCAGCGCCCTTAAGTATTTATAAGTGGCCGATGTGCTGTCAATCTCCTTCTCGTCAGGGTTCTTGAATATATACGGTAGGTTGAACCTCTCGGAGTGGAATCCCAGCTCCTGCTTTTTCTGGTCGGGAGGGAAAAAGTTCATGAAGGCATCAATCTCCACCATCAGACCGCCGTTGGAGGGATTCTCCAGGTCGGGCTTGCGGGTGTCAATGCGGTTGGCATCGATCTTGGCCTGCTCGCAGAGGTAGTAGTTGCCTATGTGCTCTCCGTTCCATACAAGCTCCACATGCTGTCCGCGTATGGTGTAGGGTAGGTCGGTGTTACGTGAGAGCCAGAAAGCCGCATCGTTACGCAGCAGGGTGTAGTCCTTGTAGTTGGCCAGCAGGATCCAGCGCTTGTGGGGCGGCATACCCAGGACCGATGCTTTCTCGTCAAGCCTTAAGGCGTATGATTTCTTGTCGGTCTCATACCAGGAGGCGTTGCCGCGACCGCGAATACCCAGCGTCCCGGTGTAATGGGTGGTGCCGTCGGGGTAGAGTATGGTCATGTCCATACCATCCATCCAGTTTAGGCGGTCAGCTACGGTCTGGCCGTGCGTGTTGATAATCACTACCGGCAGGCCTGTGTGGGGTATGGAGGCGGTGTCGATGGCATCGGACCCGCCATGGTCGGGTTTGTTGATGTTCTCCTTATTGCAGGAGAGCAGTGCGCCGCATATCATTACCGCAACCGGCAGGAGTGAACGGAGTGACGGGAATGATACGGGCATAGGCGTGCGTTTTATAGTTTACCTATATTCTGGTCTATCCAGTTCCAGCGGTTGGTGAAACCCTGTTTCATCTTGCGGATGGCACTCTCAAACGAGCCGCGGTCACCGTTCTGCGTGTTGTTGGTCTTGTCATACCATATGTAACGGTTTATCTCCTCCGATGCACGAATGCTGTCGGCCATCATGTCGATGTAGTCGGGGAGCCCTGCAAAGTCGTACTTGAGCTCGTTCCAGCGGTTCACGAGGGCTGTCTTGAACTCCGGATCCTTGAGCATGCGCTCAAAGTAGTAGGTGCCGGAGCTGGTCTTGGCGCCGGTCTTGAGCATGGCCCAGTTCTTGGCCAGGTCCACGTTACCCTCACGGCACTCAGGCATGAAGGTGTGGTAGTCAAAGTCCCATACCGGTCCAAAGCAGAACTTGCCGTCGGTGTGGTTCTTGTCCATGTAGAGATAAGTACTGTGAGGACCTTTCTCCGGCCAGGTGTTGTAGGAGTCATGGTTCATGGTGAGCTCCTGTATGATCGCAAAGTCTATGGCCGTGTTTATGTCAATGTACTTGCGGTACTCCTGGTTGCGGACCTTGGTGTCACTGGCCAGCACGTTCTCCATCTCGTTCACGCGGTTCTTTATATATATGTACGCGTCATGGGTGCGGCTGTTGCCGTCGCCGTCATCGGGATCCTTGAATATCCACGGCAGGTTGTAGCGGCTGGACCAGAATCCCAGGTCTTTATTGTCCTCGTATCCCAGGTAGGTGTCAATCTCCATAAGGAATCCGCCCTCCTGAGGCAGGTCCAGGTTGGGTTTGTCTATATCAATTCGGTTGTTGTCAATCTTGGCCTGCTCGCACAGGTAGTAGTTACCGCGCACGCTTCCGTTCATGATAAGCTCCACATAACGTCCGCTTATGGTGTAGGGCATGTTATCGGCTTTCTTGGCCAGCCACAGGGCGGCGTCGTTACGCAGCAGCGTGTAGTCCTTGTAGTTGGCAAGAAGGATCCAGCGCTTGTGCTTGTGCATGCCCAGGATCTTGGCCTTCTCGTTAAGCTTGAGGGCGTAGGGTTTCTTTTCAGTCTCGGTCCATGTACCGTTACCGCGGCCCTTCACGCTCAGGGTGTCATCATAGACCACAGTGCCGTCTGGCAGCTCAATGCGCATTATGCAGTTGTCGGTCCAGACTTCACGGCTGGTGATGGCACTGGGAGTGGTAATCCTTACTATGGGCAGGCCGGTGTTGCTCACGCGTATGGTATAGTCTTTATGAAGGTCATATTTCCACAGTGTGACAGTGACGGGCTCAGTCAGGTCCAGTACGTTATACTTGGTGGTCTTGGACTCCAGGGCGGAGTCGCCGAGCGTTATGCGGTCACCGTTATGATAGAACCTTACCCTCTGTTTGCTGAAGTCGGTAACATCGGGACGGATGGCATAGAAGGTATGCTCGGCCGAGTTGTAGTGCATGACGTTGGGGGAGTTCTTGTCCTCACCGAATTCCCATCCCAGAAGGTAGGCCTTATCGATTGCGAACGATGCCCGCTTGATGGTAAATGTTTCGGACAAGAGCACACCATCGGGCATGGTCAGGCGGACCTTGCCGAAAGCCTCACGAGCGGTGCTCTTGGAGGGCTTTACCTTAATGAGCCAGGTGCTGTCCTGCTGCAGCTCGTACTCGCTGGTTATGAACGCATCGGTATCATTGCCTAGCGTATCTGTGATGGCGATAACGAATGTGCTATCAGCTCCAATGAGGAGGTTCCAGGGTATGGTGCGGAAACGTATGTTGGCGGTAGAGCCAATCTCGAATCCCGATATCTCGGGCGATGCTCTGTGAATCTCCGGGTCGATGGGTACGGGCGCGGGAATAATATTTACAGTCATTGGCTCCGACATAAAGAACGAATCGGAGTCGGAGAGTGCAATATGGATTACATCGCCGGTGTTACTCTCAAGGTTGGGTTTGAGCAGCAGCGCAATCTCCACAATCCATGTGGAGTCTTTCTGCAGGGCGGGCTTGCCGGCCAGCTGTGCGTACTTGTATTCGGTGGTATCGGAATTGATTATGCTCAGTTCCACTCCGGCGCGCTGTACAAGATTCCATGGGATGGTCTTGAACCTGACCTGTGCGGTCTGGCCCTCATCGACATTAAGGGTATCAGGGGTGTAGGCCTCAAAATGCTTGAATTCTTTCTGAGGTGTGATGGGGTCTGGAAAAACAATCTCGGGCTTCTCATTCTGGCAGGATGTGACCGCTCCTGCTGCAAGCACCGCAAAAATAAGAGTCTTTAGTCCTCTCAAATACAACGGTTTTCTCATAACGGCTGCGAATTAACTGAATTTTATTTATCCGACCAAGTGAAATGAGCAATGATTTACCTATTTAAAATTTATACTGCTTTATATAGTGTGAGTATCGCCGAAATACTTTATATTTGTGAAAATTTTTAAGGTATTTGCAAAAGAGACTCAGAGTCCTCATTCTAACAGATTGTAAATGAAACGATTCATCAAGAATATTACCGAGTGGTACTTTACTAAAAAGGCAATTCCATATTGGTGTATCCTTCTTTTGGATAGCTTTCTGGTACTTCTTTCCGGTTATATCGCTTTATTCCTTACAAGACAATCAGCTTTTTCGCATCCCGTAATACTGAGAGCCAATACCTGGGGTATTTTCATTAACGTACTTATCTATGCGTTGGCCTTCAAGGTATTCCACACATATCACGGGATAGTCCGTTACTCCACGTTCCATGACCTTGTAAATATTACATCGGCCACACTCACGGCATCGATAGTGTCATACGGATTCTCCAAGATGTTCCGTTTCCAGGGCATCCAGAGCGTCATGCTGCCAAACTTCTACGGCGAGTTCATCATATTCATAAGCGTGACCATGGGTATGTTCATTATCCGTGTGCTCGTCAAGTTCATGTTTGAACTCTCCCGAACCGATAACCGCCGCTCCACAAACATCTTTATATACGGTGTCCTGGAGGGTGGTATAAGCCTGGCCAAGAGTGTGTTTAACCAGGACGTGAAGCGTTACGCGCTCAAGGGGTTCGTAAGCCCCAACGGTGATTTTGTGGGCCAGCGCCTGCTCGGCGTACGTGTCTATGCCGATGACAAGGACCTGATAGACGTGATGCGTGACGAGGACGTGAGCGTGCTCATGGTCAGCCCTATGCAGACCGACCACATACGTGAGGACCAGCAGCTGCTCAACTCCCTGACCGATATAGGCATAAAGATCATGGTCATGTCACAGGCCGAGGAGTGGGACGGCAAGTCGCCCCTGAGCCACGAGCGTATGCGTGACGTGGAGATTGAGGACCTGCTCCCCCGTGAAAAGATTGAGGTCGATATGGACGCCATAGGCCAGAACCTGCGCCGCAAGAAGATACTCATTACCGGTGCCGCCGGCTCCATAGGCAGCGAGATGGTACGCCAGATAGCCAAGTACAACCCGGCCGAGATGGTGCTCATAGACCAGGCCGAGACTCCTATGCATGACGTACGTCTCTATATGGCCGAGCGTTATCCCAAAATAAAGTGCCATACCATTGTAGGCAGCATAACCAACAAGTTCTTTATGGAGACCATATTCGAGAGCCACAGGCCCGATTACGTGCTCCATGCCGCAGCCTACAAGCATGTGCCCATGATGGAGGACAATCCCGCCATGGCCGTGCAGAACAACATCAACGGCACGCGCATCATCGCCGACCTTGCCGTCAAGTACGGAACAAAGAAGTTCGTGATGATTTCCACC
>JBGURN010000047.1:0-14368 GCA_045131955.1 Bacteroidaceae bacterium | reverse complement strand
CTGGCGTAAGTCAAGCGCCGATTTGAGTTTCATACGCCGTTACGTATTCCTTCTGGAAGGAATCACCGTCTTTTACTTTGGAAATTGCTTGATAATCAATTCAATATCAGCTGACCTCCATTATCTCTGGATATGTTTTGTCATATCCATTGTAACCTATTATGAACTGACACTGAGAGTCATACCTCCTGTCGAGACACAGGATCTGCCTGATGAACCGGAATCTGTTACCGATAAAGCCGATGATAATCAAGCCGATGACCTGTGGCAGCGTATCAGCCATCAGATGAACGAGCATGAGATATGGAGGAACCCTGATGTTACCGTCGAGATGATGAGCCGCGCAGTAGGTACCAACCGCATATATGTAGCCGATTGCATACGTGAGCACACAGGATTAACCTTCAACGATTTCCTGAACAAGTGGCGCACGGAATATATGGCCGATAAGCTCCGCCAGAATCCCGCCCAGGACCAGAAGCCGCTCTATTTTGAGATAGGATACCGCAACCGCCAGACGGCTTACCGCAACTTCATAAAGTTCATCGGGTGTTCGCCAAGCGACTTTGCAGCTTCAATTTAACCGATTTGCAAAAGGCTGGTAATCAGCCTTTTTCTTTTTTGCAACATCAAATTTCAGAATTGTAACATCCCTTTGCGGAATTTGCAACCCCGTATTTCGGCATTGCAACTTCCGCCCCACACGCCTGTTTTTATTCTTTAGTAACATTGCAGCTCAAAAGTTTTGACATCAAACATCAAACAAAACAATAAGCTCAATGGTACTTAAATTCAAGGAAGCGTTTCAAGGCAAACGCACGATGCAAGCAGTCATCCTAATGATGCTCGCACTATTTTGGGGGCCGCAGAAAGCATACGCCGGCAGTATAGACCTTAAGGACTACCGTCTGTTCTACGGCATGGGGTTCAACTACGATGACAATAAACTCCATTTTTCGATGGAGGTCAAGAACGTCTATGGCTCTGACGAGGGTTTCTACGAGCAGTATGGAGGACTGGGAATCTATGTCAGTAAGGACAACGGCCAGAATTGGCAACAACTGCTCAATCTAAGATGCGGTGACGGTGAAGGCATCTCAACCGTTAATGGTTGGAACTGTTGGCAGTCCGAACAGCACAGAGGACATGACGGAAACAACTCAATAGTCTCAGAGGTTTGCTTTTATGTACCTTTAGATTGGCGTAACTGCAATCTTAAATTCAAATGTCAGGGTAACTGGTCTGAAAAGAACGGTAAGAATATGACTTGGATCTACAAGGAGGTAGACTATTCAATATATTACACATTTGAGGTACGTGAACTGTATTGGAACGGTGACTACACCCTTGATCCCGACGGAACAATCAATATCCCGTACAGGACCGGAAGTGCCAAGAACACTGATGGTCACACATTGTTGTACGCGTTCATTGACGGTTCCTACCGCCGTGAGATCGGTGACAAACCGATTAATCTGGACGGAGGCATATACTCCTTCAAGCTGCAGGACATAGGAATGGACATGCTCTCAACGTTCACCGTTCAGCCATACAACATGTACTCTCATCACAATGACGCATGGGGCGGCACACAGTACACACTTCAGTCAGCCGATAAGAGGACCTTCTACCCTCTGCCTTACGCCACTGACCTGTCGGGAGCATTCGACCAGCTCAATAATGAGATATCATTGACATGGAACGTAGAGAATTCCGATCATTACGAGGGCCATTGGGCCATATACCGCAACGGACAGCGTGTAGGCGCGGTTGATCAGAACGAATCGTCATACACCGACTCCGGATTTGAAAACGGAAACATAGAGTATCAGGTTTACTACGAGTTGTCAAACTGGCCCGAAGGGACACAGGTCGATCTCCTTAAAAGTAATGTCATATCGGTCAACGCCAAACGTTCAATCCCCGTTCTGAACGTCAATGCCGAGAGTCAGGCAGACCGCATTGTGTTTACTTGGAACTCTGACGGTTATCCGCTGGATTGGGGTAACAAGTTCAACATCTATGTTGACGACGAGGCCACACCTATTATTACAATAGTACCTACCGACAACCAGACCAGTTTCAGATGGGAGCACCGTTCAACCGACCAACACGGCCAGCGTGAGACCACACAGATTGACGGCACCAACGATTATTATACCGAGGAGCCGCTCAGCGCATGCACACCTCACAACTACCGCATTGAGGGTGTGATAGGTTCATCTACGCTCTCATCGGTCACCATACAGAAAAAGGCTGTAGGTAACGGAACCCTGTTCTACTCTTTCGATGCCACTAAGGGAACATACCCCGGCAAGGTAAAGCTTTCATGGCATGTAAACGCCCAGGGATCAAAAGCGGCCAAGACATACTATATAGAACGTAAACGCGCCGAGGATGAGCAGGATGAATGGACAGAGATATACCGTACGTCAAGTACCGACGATTATCTCCTGTACACCGATGACACACCGCTGTCAGGCGTATATTATGAATACCGTGTAACCGTAATCGACAAGTGTGAGGACGGTGAGGAAAACACCAACTATATAGAGAATATAGGTTTCTCGCAGACTCTGGGTACGGTCAGCGGACGCGTGACATACGGCACCACCGGCAGCGCAGTAAGCGGAGCCAATGTCGTTGTCAAGAAACTGTCGACCGACCAGATGAGCGACCAGTTCTTCTCGCTCCATTTCACCCGCGACCTGGGTGAGGCCGTATGGCAGTATTCCGACGGCAACTATGCCGAGAAGACATTCGCCGACAAGGACTTTACCGTTCAGATGTGGATCAACCCCGATGAACTCTCGGACAGCAAGATAGTCCAGTTCAAGGACGACGAGTGCTATATCGGTATGACTCAGGACGGAAAGGTGACATTCAACGGAATGGTATTCAATGGTGTCACCCTCAACACAAAGAGCTATTCACATCTGTCCATAATCCGTAAGGGAGCCAATGTTACCTGTCATGTCATCTACATTGACCAGAAGCAGGGTATTACCGTTTATGACGACGCCATCACGCTTCCGTCATCAACACTCCCGCTGACCAGCGCCACACAGATGACCATAGGTCACTTCAAGGGTTACATCGACGAGTTCCGTATCTGGACCAAGGCTCTCTCCATAAGTGAGATTGAGGAGAATTACGACCATCTGCTGGTAGGTAACGAGAAAGGCCTTGAGACCTACTGGACATTTGACGAGAATCTGCGTGCACAGTTCTTTGACTATTCACGCAACGGTACCGTATATCACCAGCATCACGGTATAACACGCACCAACACCGAGCCCTCGACCATCACTCCCAAGAAGCTGGAACTCAAGGGCAAGACCGATGTTGACGGAAACTATATCATACAGGGTGTACCCTTTATGGGTGAAGGCACGACCTATGAGATCATCCCCTCGCTGGGCATCCACACATTCAGCCCCAGCAAGCAGCTCAGGTATGTAAGCAGCAACTCTCTGGTACACAACTCGACCGATTTCACCGATGACTCGTCATTCCCGGTATCAGGTGTCATACGCTATTCAAATACCGAGTTCCCCGTTGAGGGTGTCCATTTCTTTGTAGACGGACAGATATGCGCCAAGGACGGACAGCCCGTCACCACCAATGCCAACGGACAGTTTGAGATCAGCGTACCTATAGGTAAGCACTACATCACCGTCCAGAAGGAGGGCCATACCTTTGAATTCAACGGCCGATACCCCGAAGATCCCAACAACACGGGAGAGCTTGCCGAGTTCTTTGATGCCAGGAAGAATCTGGAATTCTGGGACAACACGCTCGTTACGGTAGCCGGACGTATAACCGGTGGATTCATCGAGGACCAGAAACCTCTCGGCTTTGGACTGAGCAGCAACAACATCGGACAGGCCACGATAGAACTTGAGGTTCCCAACTACTCCATGAATATGGTTAAGATGAACAGCGGACTTGTATCGGACTACATTCCCAATGAGGATTCAAGGTTGGAGGTAAAATCTCCGACCGAGGCTATCAAGAGCACGGCATGGCGCAACAAGGGTGACAGGAATGAGACAAGGATCATTACCATCAAGACCGATCCCAACACAGGTGAATTCGCAGCCTTACTGCCGCCTGTAGACTATCAGGTAAAGAGTGTCAAGATTGATTCCAACCCCACTCTCGACCTTGGCACCTTGTCAAATATCATAGCAAACGATCCCAACGACACCAAGACCGACACACTCGTTACGGCCGATGGTGAGCTGTACTTTGAGTATGTTGCCAAGATGATCAAGTCCTACTACACCGACCCCATACTTGAGGTTACTCAGGTCGATGCAAACGGTGCATTCGGTGATAAGGAGTATGAATACAAGGACAAGACCGACGAGGAGACAGTCCAGCTTTATACCATAGATGGCGATAACGTCAACTACACATTCAGCCATCCCGTATTCAAGCAGGCAAACAAATACAAGTTTGATGTTAACGGATACGAGGTGTATACCAACTATGACGGAGCTGAACCGGTAATAGACAGGGTTCCGCTGCAGAACGTGGAGGTTGTGTTCAGCAACCAGATGGGAACCGGTCAGGAGGTTGTCTTAAACTCCGAACTGACCCCCGAGGATGACCAGGATGGAGACCTGCGCAGCACCATACCCGACGTGGTAACTCTTGATGACAAAGGTTATGCACAGTACGAGTGGCAGGCCGGTCTGCCCAACATAACCAGTCCGTTCACCCTGTATCTGGGTGCCACATTCACACATGTGGACAAGACATTTTCATGGGACGGTATAGAAGGTATTGTAACAGGCGCACTGCCATCGGGCAATAACTTCGTAACCGCAGGTCCGGATCTGGTTTCAATGATAATCCGAGATCCGGGAGGCACAGGTTCATCGGCCTATATAGAACAAGGTGAGACCAGGACCACCACATTGACGACCGATGTATCAGTATCCTACAACAGGGAGGATATGACTCATACCGAGATAGGATTCAAGCTGATTCAGTTCAGCGGCGTAGGCGTGGGTGCCATATCCGGTATCATAACTGACAACAGTGAGATATCGACAGTGGATGCCGGTTTCAGTATTGAGGATTCGTACGAGAACTCACGGACCAGGACACTGACCACCACTACCACCAGACGCATCTCCACCAGTGCCGAGCCTGAATATGTAGGTGCCATGGGCGATGTGTTTATAGGTAAATCCACAAACATAGTATTCGGTAACGCCCGATCCGTAGCACTTGAGAAAAAGAACGGACAGTACGGTTTTGCACTCAAGGACGACTATGTGACCGACCAGAGTTTCAAGACTGAGTTCGCCTACTCACAGAACTACATCATCAACACTCTGATCCCCAACATAATCAACCTGAGGAATGACATCCTGAGGAAAGGTGTTGACCAGTTCGGTTCAACATACACCGTCCATCCGGATATCGATGAGGATGATATTGACTATGGAATCGACGGCACATATGACTATACTCCCGTAAGCCCCATGCCCAGAGGCAAGATTATATCGGACCAGGTACATACATATAACCAGATGATCAGAATCTGGGAACAGCACCTCCGCAGCAATGAGGCTGCCAAAGTCAAAGCGATAGATGAGCGAAAGACATTTATTGCCAAGAATGAGAGTTTTGATACCGGTAGCTCGATTGAATCATCAGTTACCAACACAACCGGCAATACGACCAGCAATACCGGATCATTCAAGACCGAATTCTCAGTGGAAGCTGGAACTGATATCGAGATATTCTCAATAGAGCTTAACTACAGTACCAAGCACGTCGTATCAGAAACCACGACAGTCACCTCTGAGACTGAGACTGAATCATCATTCACGACAGGATACACCCTTGCCGAGGTTGGTGATGACGATGCCCTTACAATTGACGTGTTCAACGCCCCCGACGGAAACGGTGCGATATTCGTTACCCGCGGCGGTCAGACATCTGGCCCGTATGAGGGCGAGCAGAAGACTCAGTATTATGAGCCCGGCAAGCACGTGATATCGGCTGCCACCATGCAGATTGAGGTTCCCAGAATCAGCGTTGAGAACGCTGCAAACCGTGTAGGTAGCATACCCGCAGGCAAGAGCGCCACATACATGCTGCTTCTGCGTAACGACAGCGAGACACAGGAGGACTGCTTCTTTGACCTTATCAGCATAGATGAGACCAACAAGAAGGGAGCAGGCCTGCATGTCAACGGAAACGAGCTGGGCAGCGGACGCTCCGTGCTGGTTCCCGCAGGCGGTACGGTACGTATGAGACTTGACCTGGAGCAGAACAGTCTGGGTGACCTCAAATACGACAGCATTGCCATAGTACTTGCCTCTCAGAGCCAGAGTGATCCTACCAGCACATGGGATGTCATTGCAGACACCGTATGGATATCGGCCGAATTCGTTCCCTCAAGTACCGATGTGACACTGCGCATAGACAACACCACGGTCAACACATCGACCCAGGGTGAGCTGCAGCTCAGCGTCCGTGACTTTGACCCGCACTATGACGGCCTCAAGTATATTGCAATCCAGTATCAGGGTGCCGGCGAGACCAGCTGGCGTGATGTACGCAAGTATTTTGTGAATGCCAAGGACATCAAGGACACCGATAATGAGGAGCTCCTGCCTTCGAGCGGAATAATCAACTACACTCTCAACATGAACTCCAACCTCTACCCCGACCGCACCTACAAGTTCCGTGCCCTCTCTGCACGCGCCTACAGCAACGGTGAGGTTACATGCGTGAGTGATGAGATTACCGTCACCAAGGATATGGTACGTCCCATGGCTCTGGGTGCCCCCCAGCCCAGCGACGGAATACTCTCGGCCGGTGATGAACTGAGCATACTGTTCAACGAGGATATCCAGACCGGCAGGGTTGTAGAGAGCAACTTCCTGATAACAGGCGTACTGAACGGTTCCAAGATTAACCATCAGACCGCTCTTGCCCTGAACAATACCGAACTGGCGGCATCGACCGATGCTGATATCAACCTCATTGACAAGGACTTCACATTCGAGTTGTTCATCAGGCCCGAGAGTGCCGGTACCATACTCAGCCACGGAACCGGAACCAAGAAGATGGCAGTGGGTATCAACCAGGATAACAAGCTGACTCTCAGCATTGAGGGCCAGACCTACACATCAGGTAACAGCGTCACTCTGAATGATTGGGATTACATGGTCATCAGTTATGATGCCAAGGAGCATCTGCTCAACTCCCAGATGACAAACGCACAGAATGACACAATCATACTGTTCTTTAACCTTGAGGTTCCCCGTTATATGGGCAACGGCCCCTTATGCATCGGTCAGAACATAAGCGGAGCCATGCACGAGCTGCTGTTATGGGAGGAGGTCCTCAGTCTGAATGAGACCGCCGGCCTGAGCCTGAAATCCAAGGATCCGCACTCCCGTAATCTCATAGGTTACTGGAAAATGGATGAGGGTGAAGGACGTACCATCACCGACTACTCCCGCAACCGCCATATGACAATGGAGGCCGAGACCTGGCATTTTGAGAACAAGAACAAGGCTGTAGTACTGGACGGTACACAGTATATTTCAATCCCCACCAAAGACATAGGCGTATCGATGGATAATGACTATGCAGTTGAGATGTGGGTAAAGGCACCCGCTCAGGCCGATGAGGCCCAGTTGCTGCAGGCCGGCAAGGTGGCTCTGTACATTGACCGTAGCGGTAAGCTTGAGATGACATCGGACGGTACAGATATTCCTGTCCAGGATGTCATGCTGGCCGATAACGCATGGCACCACGTAGCTCTGAGCATTATCCGTAACGGCAATGTCAACATCTACGTGGACGGAATCAACAGACTGACGGTAGGTGCCGACAAGGTAGCCTCCACATCGGGCGACAACCTGTTCATCGGCGTTCGCCGCATACACCAGAACGTATATCCTGAGTATGTGTTTGACCGTTACCTGACCGCCACCATCGATGAGGTACGTGTATGGCACGCCACCATGAACGCCGACCAGATCAAGCGTCAGCGTAACATGCGCCTGACCGGAACAGAGCCGGGTCTGGTTGCCTACTATCCGTTTGAGGTGAACATGCTTGACAACCATGGCCAGCCTATCACGGTAATTGCCGATTCAGACCTCTGCAGGACAGGAAAGCCTGCCCTGATCAACGAGCAGGTAATCGACGCATCCCTGTTTACCGATGAGGCCCCTGCCCTGCATGTCAAGCCCGAGATGGAGAACGTACAGTACAGCTTCATTGCATCGGACAACAAGATTGTGATCAATATTACCGAGAAGATGGCCAAGATTGAGGGTACCACACTCAATATCACTGTACGTGAGGTAAGTGACCTGAACGGTAACCTCTCCAACTCCGTCACCTGGTCGGCTTATGTTGACCTGAACCCGCTCAAGTGGGATAACCAGGAGCTTGATGTGACCCAGAACGTAACCCGTCAGAGCACATTGAACGCCACTCTCATTAACAGAGGCGGTCAGCAGCAGACCTGGTCACTCTCCAACCTGCCCTCATGGCTGGATGCCGATATTGAATACGGCGTACTCATGCCTCAGTCTGAGCAGCCCATCACCTTCACGGTAAGCCCCGCCACACCCATCGGCAAATATGAGCAGACCATATATGTACAGGGTAATGACGGTATCAACACCCCGCTTGTACTCAACGTCAACGTTATCGGCAACATTCCTGACTGGAGTGTCAACCCGTATGACTACGAGAGTTCAATGAACGTGATAGGCGTACTTGTCAAGGACAACACCTATATGGCCGATGCCGACAACATCATGGCAGCCTTTATAGGCGATGAGTGCCGCGGAGTGGCCAAGCCCGTATACAACGAGCGTTACGGCAACTACTATGTAACGATGGATATCTACGGCAGCAGCGCCGACATGGGCAGGGAGGTCACCTTCCGTGCATATGACGCGCTCAACGGAACCATCTATCCCGAGGTTACATGGGATTCCGGAATATTCAGCTTCATTCCGCTTACCCTGGCCGGAACATACGCAGATCCCAGGATCTTCAATGTTCAGGACAAGATCGAGCAGGTAACAGAGCTCAAGGCCGGTTGGAACTGGATATCAGTTTATGTCGATGCCGAGGATATGTCAGTACCTGCCATATTCAGGAACATAGCCCACAACATCGTAGCCATAAAGAGCCAGACCGGCGGTTACAAGGTCTATGAGGACGGAATGTGGACCGGTAACCTGGGTAACCTCACCAACAACGAGATGTATGCCGTTCAGGTCAAGGCCGACTGCAAGCTCCGCGTGGTAGGTACCGTTCCCACCACTCCCGTCACCGTAAAGTCCGGTTGGAACTGGATAGGTTATTACGGACGTCAGGTTGCCACTCTGGCCGATGCCCTGGCATCGATGAACAAGACCAACGGCGATATGGTCAAGGCTCAGCAGGGTATTGCCTACTGGGACAACTACGAGTGGTCCGGTTCACTCATCATGCTGCAGCCCGGTATGGGTTATCAGATTATGAATACCGCCCTTGCCGACAAGACGTTCTCCTACCCGTCGGCCATCGTGAACGCCACCCGTATGGCACCCACACGTGGCGTCGTTACCGGCCCGGCATATGAGGGCGTTTTCGAGCCTGTCAATGTCCGCAACTATCCTGACAACGCCATCATGGCCGTTAAGGTTACTGCCGGCAACCGCTCTCTTGCCAACACTCAGGTAGCCGTATTTGCCGGTGACGAGTGCCGCACCGCTGCATTCACTGACAATAACGGCGTAGCATTGCTCACCATACCGGGCGACGATCCTTGTCTGATTACCGTTAAGGCCGATATAAACAATCAGATAGTTGAAGCACCGGTCACCCTGCTGTATCAGACCAATGCCATGTACGGTACACCCAACCATCCTATAGTAATGGATATGGGCACCACCGGCATCGATGCGCTCAACGAGGCATCGGGCGCAGAATCAGTATATGACCTGGGCGGACGCAAGGCTGAGTATATGATTAACGACCGTAAGGAGATACTCATCATCAACGGTCAGAAACAGGTAGTTGAATGAAAATGACTGCCAGGTTCCACAAGCTGTTGGCACTCCTCTTATTGGGGAGTGCCAATCTGTGGGCTGCCGATAACGACCCCTTCCCTGCGGTCAATTACCACATGTATCAGGGAAGCATGATCCTCACGGCCCAGGTAGTCCTGGACGGAAACGTGGTGGACGATGCCGTCGTAGCCGTCTACTGCGGTGATGAGATCCGTGGCAAAGATTATGTAGGTAACGATCCCAATAGCCCCGGTTACGTCTTCACGACCATCTGCGGAGACTATACGGGCCTTGACCAGTCACTCCATTTCAAGGTCTCGACAGGCGGAATCATCTACAGTTTCTACCCCGACCCGGAGCTGCTCTACTCATTCAACGGCGTTGTAGGATCCACCTCACACCCCTACTACATCGACCTCTCACCGGTGTGTCTGGACAACACCGATGCATCGGCCCTCATAGGCCGTAAAGGCCGTAGGGTCAGCGTAACGTTCAGCCGCTCGTTCACTGAGAACATAAGCAGCACCGTATGCCTGCCGTTCAGCATAAGCAGCGATCAGGCATCGGCCTACGGTACGTTCTACAGGTTTGCAGGCGTAACCCGCAACGGTGACGAATGGATCGTAACCATGACTGATGCGACCGGCGCCGACCCGCTCCAGGCCGGCACGCCCTACCTGTTCAAGCCATCGGCCACAGGCAAGGTGACGTTTACCGGAACAGTGGAGGTGCCGGCCGATGCCACGCAGGAGAGTTTCAAGCCGCAGGATGCTGAAATAGGTGAATGGTCGTTCATAGGTACATACAGTTCCAAGTTATGGAGCGAGGGAGATTCCGAGCTGGGGACGGTCTACGGATTCGTGGCCACCGAGTACACCGGTAGCGATTTCAGTGCGGGCACCTTTGTCAAGGCGGGTGACGGAGCGAGCATAGCCCCGTTCAGGGCCTACCTTAAGAGACAGGCCTTGGGTCGCGCTCCTGGTCGTGACATGAGTGGTTCCAACGATGTGCCTTCACGCCTGATGGTCTATCTGACCGACAAGGACGGAAATCTCACCGCAGTCGGTACACTGGACAGTGAGAGCGGTAGTGTGACATTCAGCGAGAGTGCATGGTACTCACTTGACGGCACTCCTCTACCCGCCAGACCCGTGAGCCCCGGTATATATATCAGAGGTACCCGCAAAGTGATAATACGGCAGAACTATTAATTCAGTCTATGAAAAAGAATTACCTGAAACCGCTGACACAGGTTTATGACATACAATGCTCCGGGATCCTCTGCATGAGCACCGATGAGCCGCTCTATCACGGCCCGTTCGGTCAGCTTACGGACCGTGACAAAGACCGGTTCACCGCCTGACGGTTTTACTGATTTCCGCCAAAGTGTCCCGCACCAACCCGCGATAGAACGTATTCTGAGCGTGGTCGGTGCGGGACACCCCTTCATTTCGGGCCTGTGTCCCGCGCGAGTGTGCCCTGTGAGCCTTGTGGGGCCTATCCGTGCGGGACACTTTGGCGAAATCGGCCCACCCCGGTATGTTTATTTTTACAACATAAGTATAAATAATTGTCAAATTGTTTTGTGGTCTTTACAAAATGTAATTTATTTGTGTCGGAAACCTAAAACAAACCTTTGAATATGAAGAAACTGACCGATAAAGAACTGGCAATCATGAACGTACTTTGGGACAACGGAGCACTCTCCATGAGGGATCTCCTGACCAAGATGCCTGAGCCCCAGCCCAACTTCAACACCCTCACCACATTCGTACGCCGTCTGGAGATAAGCGGTATGATTAAGCATCAGGAGCTGGGAGCGCGTTTCTTTCTATATGAAGCCGCAATGGACCGTGACAAATATGTGGAGATGATGAACAAGGAGAGCGTGTCACGTTTCTTTAACGGCTCATACAAGGATTTCATATCCTGTCTTGTACAGCAGCAGGAAGTAAGCATCGATGACCTGAAGGATCTTATCCGCATGGCCGAAAACGCAAAGTGATATGGGAAGTCTCGTATTATATATAATGGAATGGGCCTTTGCCCTGATAGTGCTGCTTACCATCTACAAGGCGGTATTCAGCGGGACTACATTCTACCGCTTTAACCGGTTCTACCTGCTGGGAGCGACCGTGCTATCGGCTCTTCTCCCCCTTGTTCATATCTCAATCCCGGAAAAGACGCCCGTAGTCAGCAGCATGGCTATATCGGACACAGAGTTTGCCCAGGAGCTGTCCGGCACCTTTGTCTTGACCGATGCACCCCGCATTGAGTTCATGGAGTCCGATGAACAACCCGTCATGGTTCAACCATCCACCACTCCCAGCATGTGGGCAGTGATCCTTGTTTGCATGTATTCCGGCTATGTAATCATGCTTATGATAGGTTGGGCACGCAGCATTATCAGGGCAAGGCGCTTCCTGCGGGGCAAGCCGCGCCGCCGCATAAGCCGCACCGTCTGGCTGGTCACTCACCACGAGGTGTTCGGCCCGTTCAGCTGGATGAACTACATCGTCATATCCGATACCGAGAACGGATTTGCCCGCCGAGCCAGCCTCAGACACGAGTACTCACATGTCAAGCTGCTCCATTCCTTGGACCTGGTATTCCTCCTGGCCTGCACCATCGTAAACCCGGTATGCTGGCTTGTTCTGCAGGAAATCAAGGTCGTTCATGAATATGAAGCTGACCATGAGGTGATAAACCGTCATGGCATACGTAACGGGGATTATCAGAAACTATTGATAATGCGGACTGTAGGCGCAGAGGCCTATGCGCTTGCCAGTTCGTTCAACCTTAACATTAAAAAGAGAATCATTATGTTGAACAAGAATCAAACCGGGAAAAGACGCCTCATGTGGCTTCTTATCCTGATTCCCGCACTGGGAATCATTTCTGTCCTGTTTGCCCGTACAGAAAAGGCCGTAAACCTGGATGACAATTTACGTTTCACCTCGGGTAATGCAGAGTTTAAGTTAAGAATGCCGGAACCGGATCGTGGTCCGTTAATCGGTATCAGATTGGTTGATGAGGACAACAATCCTGTCAGGACTGCCTTCGTGACTGTGGAACGTATTGATAGAGATGAAACCGCCCCTAAACCTAACCGTGATCCTAATCTCAAGACTCCCCCACCTCCTCCTGCTGCCGTAACCAGAGCAGATATGACTACTTTTGATGGTTATGTGACAGTACCCCAGACACTAGCCGGCCATAAGATAAAATTATCGGCCTATGGTTATGAAACCAAGGAGGTGACAGTGGGACCAAACGATAAGGAAATGGTTCTGGTCTTGAAAAAGAGTGCCAACCCTGAAAAGGAGGAAAACGTATTCTATGTCGCACCCCGCAATCTCATGACAATATCGGCCGGTATTGATGGCCAGCTGCATGTAGAAAACGGTCTGATGGATAGAGATATTAACATAGGCGAACTCAAGTCACTTATCAAACAGTTCATAAAGAACCCTGACAATGACAGCAGATTGCCCTCGATTGAGGAATATGACCCGGGAGTACCCGGATATGACAAAATTTACACTACGTTCAAACATATCCTGATATTGCAGTATGAAGCCGAAACTCCATCCGGCGTAATGAGCGATCTAAGGTATGAGGCAGTGAAAGCATACAGTGAGTTGCGTGATGAACTGTGCATGGACCTGTTCGGGACTCACTATGACCAGTGTTCCGATAATCAGCAGTTACTGGCACGTTACTGGTATTCAATGAAAATATGCGATCCTTTATCATACAGATACAGATACGACTCTGATGGCAAACCGAATCTGACCGGTTATATAGAGGGAACATCGGCCGTCGTCATCCCCGACAAGGATCAAGATGATAATCTCAATAAGGATTTACGCATCAAGGTCACAAACAATCCTCGCAGGATATATGCTTCGACCGTACTGTATGAGACTGTGGACGGCAAGGAACAGCTCAAAAGCGAGAGCACGCCCCAGGAAATCACTATGGAAAGTCTCAATGATTACATAACCCAGGCCATATCGGACGGCAAACGAATCAGGTATACCCGTTTCATGATCCATCCCGATACCCCCGAAGGCGTACTGGCAAGCCTCAAGAGCATGGTCAGCAACCGTATGCTCCTGAATTACGTCCAGGAGAGCTACAAATAACCCACTCCCGGGTTTTCGCCAAAGTGTCCCGCACCGACCCGCGATAGAACGTATTCTAAGCGTGGTCGGTGCGGGACACCCCTTCATTTCGGGCATGTGTCCCGCGCCGATGTGCCCCGTGAGCGCTGTGAGGCCTCTCCGTGCGGGACACTTTGGCGAGATTAGGTA
>JBGURN010000046.1:0-2716 GCA_045131955.1 Bacteroidaceae bacterium | reverse complement strand
CCTCTGATTTCTATGGAGAGTTGAACGAGTTCCGTTATGACTCCCAGAACACTGTCGTAGAGCCTGTCTATTCCAGGTACTACAGCATGATCTATTATGCCAATCTTGTGATTGACCACTTCAAGGACGGCACCAGCGCAACCATGAAGCGTTGCGTGGCTGAAGCCAGGGCCCTCAGGGCGTACTGCCACATGATGCTGGCGATAGGTTGGGGCGCGGCTCCTCTCGCAGACCACCTGCTGGGCGCCAACGAGAACCTGCCCAACTATGAGGGAGGTCAGAAAGGACTTCTCGAGTGGGCCGCCAAGGAGTGCGAGGAGGCGGCGGCTGACCTGACGGAGCGCAAGAGCACTGCGGACAAGGATGGCGCCGTTATCTTCACCAAGGGGGTTGCATGGACCGTAGCCGGAAAGGCATATCTCTTTGCAGGAAACTATGCAAAGGCCCGTGAAAACCTCAAGAAAGTTATCGATTCAGGCAAATACGCCCTTGTTCCTACCGAGCGCTGGTCTGAGAACTTCCATGCCAGCGGAGACGGAAACGAGGAGAAGATCCTGGATGTCAACTTCGTATATACCTCCGCAAGGACAAACAACCAGCTGTCAAGGCGTTCAAAATGGCAGCAGCTCAACTCTTGGTGCTGGCGTACTGACAGGCTTGCTTCATACCCGCCATGGATAGGTATAGCAGTGGGTTGGGGATGCCTTGGCATACCTTATGAGTTTGCCCAGGAATTCCTTGAGAATGACGGTGACAGCCCAAGGCGCAAGGCCTCATTCCTTACTCCGGACGAGTTCATGTACGAGATGGAGTGGTATACCGGATCCAACGATCTGTCACAGGAAGAGAAGGCGAAGGATCCCAAGAGGGGCATAAAAAACACCGACGGACTTTACGGCAACAATATCTACATGCCTCTCAAGAACATGCCTCTCAAGGAGGACGTGACCAACAACTCCAGGACATTCGGTTACAGCAACCAGCTTGTATTCAGATATGCTGAGGTTCTCCTCATGTATGCCGAGGTTGCCGCTGTTGACGGTGATTCCGACGGCCTTGGCCTCAACTGTCTCAATGATATCCAGAGGCGCGCCGGCGCTCCCGTCACCGCGCTTACGCTGGATAACGTAAAGAAGGAGAAAGGCTTTGAGATGTGGCTTGAGTGCTGCCGCTGGCCGGATCAGATCCGCTGGGGCGACACCGAGAAACTCAAGCATCACGGAGACAAGATCCCCAGCCTGAAGGACGCCTACTTCGCAGACGGCGAGCCCACACACAGGCTTTATGTGACATATTCTTATCCGAACGGCGAAGGATACTCCGCTTTCCAGGATAAGCACAAATTGTTCCCTTATCCGTATGCAGCCATGCAGACCAATCCTAACCTGGAGCAGAACCCTGGCTGGTGATACTGAATCAGATAATAAGACCACATATTTAGTAGGTTAAAAATAAGGTATAAAATGTGCGTGGGGCGGCTCGGGAGAGCCGCCCTCACTATTATGGGGACAGTTTATGGTAAAAACATTATATTTGTATCATTAACCGTACAGATAATTCACTAAATACTGATAATATGAACCTTAAAAAACTTCTTGCACTTGCAGTGGCCGTCCTGGCCGCCGGTGCAGTCTGCTCTGCGCAGACAACCAATTCGCAGATGATCGAGAACGGTGGAACAGGAGAGTACAAGGCAGTTGCCATTGGCGACGCCAGTCTCCCTACCCATATGATCTACCGCCCTCAGAACCTCAAGGCATATGTCCAGGAAAACGGAAAGATTCCCGTGCTCCTGTATGCCAACGGCGCTTGCGCCAACAACAGCCTTGAGATGAGCCGCCTTCTCACCGAGGTTGCATCCCATGGTTATTTCGTTATAGCCATAGGCCCTTATCAGGATATGCCGGACGACGCTTTCTACGCTCAGTGGAGAGGTGTGGTAAGAGGCAGCTATCCTGAGACCAAGGTCAACGCCATCATGGGTAACGGTGAGAGGCTCACCCCTTACACCGATGCTGAAAGGGCTGCGATGGCAGCAGAACGCGAGGCTGCCCGCCAGGCCGCGACCAGGAACAACAGGAATAACAGGAACAGGCAGGCCCAGCCGGCTCCACAGCAGCAGTTCCGTACCTATGCAAGGCAGCTCCTTGAGGCCCTTGACTGGATCACCGACCAAAACGGAAACGATGAGAGTGAGTACTATCACCTCATTGACCTTGAGAAGGTTGCGGCAATGGGACAGTCTTGCGGCGGCGCCCAGGTACTTGCAGTTGCCCACGATCCCCGTATCAAGACCTGTTTGATTTTCAATTCCGGAATGGGTGACATGGAAATGAGCGGTGCCTCAAAGAAGTCCCTTGCAAACCTCCACACCCCTATGCTCTATCTCAATGGAGGAAAGGTTGACCAGGCTTACAACAATGCCAACGGAGACTGGGGAAGGATTGCGGATGACATCCCCGTAGTAAAGATTTCCACCCTTGACGGACATCACGGAACATACTACGAGAAGAACGCAGGAGCATTCGCAGTTGTAGCCCGCAAGTGGCTCAACTGGCAGCTCAAGGGCCAGGTAGGTGACTCCGCACTCTTCATGAATGACGAGTACGAGAAGACCTTCTATCCCGAGTGGACCTTTGACCGCAAGAACTGGTAGCCTATCTGTGGCGGAGGGCGAGTTCTTTTTCGATATCGGAAATTGAGACGCCCATCTGCT
>JBGURN010000045.1:0-2136 GCA_045131955.1 Bacteroidaceae bacterium | reverse complement strand
GTGCATGCACTATGGCCTCACTGAGGCATCGCGTGCACTGTTCAGTGAATTCCATGCCAATGCGTCCAACCTTGAAAGCGTTGGGCGACCGGCTTCTTCCCAGGTTGAAGTCCAGGTTCTAGGTGAAGACGGTCAACGTGTTGCTGCTGGCGTTGATGGCGAAATCTGTGTGCGTGGCAATATGGTTTGCCGGTCCTATTATCTGGCTAAAGATAATGATGATGCTTTCTATGGTGACTGGTTCCGGACAGGGGATTGGGGACATTGTGATGAGAATGGAGACTTCTATCTGACTGGCCGCAAAAAGGAACTCATCAACGTGGGCGGCGAGAAAGTAAGTCCCGCTGCCATTGAGGATGCTATTCTTTCGTTGGGGGTAAGGGATTGTGCCTGTGTTGCCGTTAGTGACCCTAACGGTGTGCTGGGTGAGGTTCCCAAAGCCTATCTTGTGAAAGGAGAGACTCCTATAGAAATTGACGACATCAAGAGCCGCTTGGCTCAACTGTTGCCGCCCCATGAGATTCCCGTGGTGTGGGAATGGATTGAGCAAATTCCCCGAACCCAATCGGGCAAAATCCAACGATTAAAACTCAAGCAATAACAATACAACATTATAAAAGCTATGTCACAGCTAACTGTCAATAACGTCCGCATTGTGGGTATGAGCGCCTGTGTTCCAGCAACGGTCGAGGAAAATCTCACCCTGCCTATCTACAAGGACGAGAACGATGCGTTGAAAGTGATCGCCTCGACAGGCATAGAACGTCATCGTAAGGTCGAGAAGGGTACTACCGCCTCGGACTTGACTGTCAAGGCCGTCGAGAAGTTGCTCTCAGACATGGGGTGGCAACCAGAGGACGTGGACATCTTCGCCTATGTGTGCACCTCCAGGGACTATATTGCTCCCCAGACGGCATGTGTCTTGCAGGACCGTCTCAAGTTGCGAAGCGACTGCTGTGTATTTGACCTGCCGTTCGGCTGCTCGGGGTGGGTTTACGGCATGAGTATCGTTTCATCTCTGATGTCACACGGAACCCTCAAACGTGCCATCCTGGTGGCTGCCGAGACCAATACCCAGAACCGCAGCCAACGCGATACCGCCGTGCGCCCCTTGTTTGGTGACGCCGCTACAGCAACGGCTCTGGAATATGATCCCGAGCGTAGTCATCCCATGAATTTCATGTATGGTGTTGACGGTAGTGGCTTTGATGCCGTGTGGGCACCATACGGCGGCATGCGCAATCCTGTCACCGTTGAGGCGCTTGAGGAGAAAGAGGTGTCACCCGGCGTTTTCAGGCGTGGTGTTGACATGATTGTGAACGGCATGGACGTGTTTGGCTTTGCCATCAAGCAACCGCCCCGTTCCCTGAAGGAATTGATAGCCACGTTTAATATCGATATTGAAACCGTTGACTTGCTGCTCCTGCATCAGGCCAATAAGTTCATTGACGAGAAGATACGCAAGGCCATTAAGATACCACCCGAGAAGACGCCCTATTGCCTTGAAGACTACGGCAATGTCACCAGTGCATCCATTCCCTTGACCATGGTGTCGCGGTGCCGCGAGAAGTTATCGGGCAGCACTGAGAACCACTGTATTGCGTGTGGCTTCGGAGTGGGTCTTGCATGGGCAAGCATGGAGTTTTATGCCAGTGATGTTAAGGTCAGTGACATGGTTATTTATTAGTTCGATAAAATCATTATGGATAAATATATTAATAACAACAAGGAGTTTTATTGGGGTGACTGGTACTTCAAGGATCACGTGATGGCGCCAGACTTCAACTATAAAGCGCACAAGAAAGAGCTTTCTCCCTATTTCCAACAACACGGCTTTAAGGTGTCGATGATGTTTGACGACTACTATTCGCGGATTAATGGAGTACACAGCGATAAGTATTTGTCAATGGACGTGTATTACTTCTTTGTGATACCGGCTCTTAATCGTCATGACTTTATCACACCTTATTTGGATAAGAATATTTACAGTGAACTGTTTCCTGATGTTCGCCAACCGAAGACGGTGGTCAAGAATATGCACGGACACTTCTACTGTAATGGAGAAGAGATTTCACTTGACCAAGCTGTCGACATCGTTTCAGATACAGGAGGAGAGCTGATGATCAAGCCTACTGT
>JBGURN010000044.1:0-13025 GCA_045131955.1 Bacteroidaceae bacterium | reverse complement strand
CTTCATCAACGACACTCCAGTAACGCTGACCCAACTGCGTGACCTGGGTTGCCGCCTCATAGACATACACTCACAGCATCAGAATCTGGCACTGGGCACACAGTCCTTCCAGCTCGATGTCGTGGATACCATAGCTGCCAACAGCCAGGCCAAAGAACTCTACACCCGGAGTTTTGACCAGTGGACTGAGCTCAAGAACCGTCTGGCACGCCTCAAAGCCGAGTTTGAGTCCGATAACACCGACCGCGAGTATCTGGAGTTCCAGCTTGAGGGCCTGGACAGCGCACGCCTCAAGGAGGGCGAGCAGGAGGAACTGGAACAGGAAGCCGATATGCTGGACCATGCCGAGGAGATAAAGCAGGACCTGTTCCGTGCATCGGAAATCATGACGGCCGATGAAGAAGGGTCGATTCAGCGTCTCCGCTCAGCACTGCAGTCCCTGCGCTCCGCCCAGAAGAACTTTACGCAGTGTACCGAGCTGGCCGACCGTCTGGACAGCTGCATCATAGAACTCAAGGATATTGCCGATACCGTGCAGGACCTTGAGGAGGGCGTAAGTTTTGACCCGGCACGCCTGGAACAGGTAAACGAGCGTCTGGACCTTATCTATTCACTGCTCAAGAAACACAAGAAAAACAGCATAACCGAGCTTCTGGAACTTGCAGAGAGCATACGTACCCGTCTGGACCGCACAGGCTCCTACGAGTTTGACATTGAGCAGCTCACCCGCCAGACCGAATCCGCCCGCAAGGAGATGGAGGCCAGGGCTCAGGAACTGACCGCCACCCGCCGCAAGGCATCGGACGTAATAATCAAGGATATAAAGGAGCTGCTGCAGCCGCTGGGAATACCCAACGTCCAGTTCAGCGTTGACATGCAGCCCTCACAGGCATATGACCGCACCGGACATGACGACGTACGTTTCATGTTCTCCGCCAACAAGGCCGTTCCCATGCAGGAACTGGCAGCCGTGGCATCGGGCGGTGAGATTGCGCGCGTGATGCTCTGCATCAAGTCACTTGTGGCCGGCGTGCGCTCCATGCCCACCATCATATTTGACGAGATTGACACCGGAGTATCGGGCGCCGTGGCCGAGAAGATGGCCCTGCTCATGAAACAGATGGCACGCGAGGGCCGTCAGGTGCTGGCCATAACCCACCTGCCGCAGATTGCCGCCCTGGGACAGCGCCATTATAAAGTATTCAAGACCGATGAAGCCGACGCCACCCACACGCGCATAGCCGTGCTTGAGGGCAGCGACCGCATACGCGAGATAGCCGGCATGATGAGCGGATCCACCCTCACCCAGGCTGCACTCGACAACGCCAAAGCACTGATAGACAACAATGGAAGATGAAATGATATTCGGCATACGTGCCGTGATTGAGGCCGTAGAGGCCGGTAAGGAGATTGACCGACTGCTCGTTAAGAAGGATATGCAGAGCGAGCTGTCACGTGAACTGTTCGCAGCAATCAAGGGGCTGGACATACCTGTTCAGCGAGTTCCAGTAGAGAAACTCAACCGTATAACACGCAAGAACCACCAGGGTGTGATCGCATTCACCACCCAGATTACATACCAGCACGTGGAGGATCTGGTGCCCATGCTCTTTGAGGAGGGCAAGGATCCCTTCTTTGTACTGCTGGACGGTGTGACCGATGTACGTAACTTCGGAGCCATAGCCCGTACAGCCGAGTGCGCAGGCGTGGATGCCATCATCATACCCTCACGTAACAGCGTAAGCGTGAATGCCGATGCCATCAAGACATCGGCCGGAGCGCTCCATACCCTGCCCGTGTGCCGTGAGAACCAGATATCACAGACCATAAGGTTCCTCAAGAACAGCGGAATCCGCATAGTAGGTGCCACCGAGAAGGGCGACAAGGACTACACCAAGGGTGATTACACAGGTCCCGTTTGCCTCATAATGGGAGCCGAGGACAAGGGTATACCCCAGGAACATCTGGCACTGTGTGACGAATGGGCACGCATCCCCATCCTGGGCAAGATAGAGTCCCTGAACGTATCGGTTGCCGCCGGAGTCCTTATGTATGAGATAGTTAAGCAAAGACTCGCCTGATCATCACCATTCTTTTGCTAAAGCGCTGATTGTCAATCTGTCAGCTACACATTTAAAATCTACGACATTTTGTCGCAGAACGGCTCGTGGCTTGCTTGTTGCGTGTCATTCCATAGAAACAAAAACTTATAACTATGGAATACAACCAGAACAATCAGAACAAACCACAGAACCTTGAGCAGTTCGCCATTAACCTTAATGAGCGTGCGCGTAAAGGTAAGCTCGATCCGGTGATAGGCCGTGACGAGGAGATCAGGCGTGTTCTCCAGATTCTGAGCCGCCGAACCAAGAACAATCCTATACTTATAGGTGAGCCGGGTACCGGTAAGACCGCCATCATTGAGGGTCTTGCCCAGCGTATAGTACGCGGTGATGTACCTGAGAACCTTAAGTCCAAGACCGTCTATTCACTTGATATGGGTGCGCTGGTAGCCGGCGCCAAGTATAAGGGTGAATTTGAGGAGCGTCTTAAGGGCGTAATAAATGAGGTAATCCAATCAGACGGAAACTACATCCTGTTCATTGATGAGATACACACCCTGGTGGGTGCCGGAGCCGGTGAGGGCGCCATGGATGCCGCCAACATCCTCAAGCCTGCCCTGGCCCGCGGTGATCTGCGCGCCATAGGTGCCACCACCCTGAACGAGTATCAGAAATACTTCGAGAAGGACAAGGCCCTGGAACGCCGATTCCAGACCGTCATGGTCGATGAACCTGACGTACAGAGTTCCATATCCATACTGCGTGGACTTAAGGAACGCTACGAGAACCATCACAAGGTTCGTATCATGGATGAGGCCGTGATTGCCGCCGTGGAGCTCTCCAACCGTTACATCACCGAACGATTCCTCCCCGATAAGGCCATCGACCTTATGGATGAGGCAGCCGCCAAACTGCGTATGGAGCGTAACTCCGTACCTGAGGAGCTCGATGAGATAACACGACGCCTCAAGCAGCTCGAGATAGAGCGTGCCGCCATCAAGCGCGAGAACGACACCGTAAAACTCAAACAGCTCAATGCCGAGATTGATGAGCTGCAGGGTCAGGAAAAAGAGATTCGCGGCAAGTGGGAGTCCGAGAAGGCCCTGGTATCAAAGATACAGCAGGACAAACAGAGCATAGAACAGCTCAAGATAGAGGCCGATAACGCCGAGCGTGACGGCAACTACGGCCGTGTAGCCGAGATCCGTTACGGAAAGCTCAAGGAACTTGAAGCCGATATAGCCCGCATCCAGGATGAGCTCCACTCCAAGCAGGGCGACAGCGCTCTGGTCAAGGAGGAGGTCACCGCCGATGACATAGCCGAGGTGGTATCACGCTGGACCGGCATACCTGTAAACCGTATGCTGGAGAGCGAGCGCGAGAAACTGCTCCATCTTGAGGAGGAGCTGCACAAGCGTGTAGTCGGCCAGGAGGAGGCCATCAGTGCCGTTGCCAACGCCGTTCGCCGAAGCCGTGCCGGACTGCAGGATCCCAAACGCCCCATAGGCAGTTTCATATTCTTGGGTACCACCGGTGTGGGTAAGACCGAGCTTGCCAAGGCTCTGGCCGAGTACCTGTTCAATGACGAGAAGCTCATGACCAGGATCGATATGAGTGAGTATCAGGAGAAATTCTCAGTGACCCGACTCATAGGAGCGCCTCCCGGATACGTAGGTTATGACGAGGGCGGACAGCTGACCGAGGCCGTACGCCGTAAGCCCTACTCCGTCGTGCTGTTCGATGAGATTGAGAAGGCTCACCCCGATGTGTTCAACATACTGCTTCAGGTTCTTGATGACGGACGTCTGACCGACAACAAGGGCCGTACGGTGAACTTCAAGAACACCATTATAATAATGACCAGCAACCTGGGCAGTGATTACATACGTGAGCGCTCGGCTCAGATAGGCACGTCCGATGCCAGCCGTCAGCAGTGGCTTGACGAGACCCGTTCACATCTGCTTGAGATGCTTAAGCAGACCATACGTCCGGAGTTCCTGAACCGTATAGACGAGACTGTGGTATTCATGCCGCTGCGCGAGTCGGAGATTCATGAGATAGTAAGGCTCCAGGCTCAGGGCGTTTGCCGTATGCTTGCCGAAAACGGAATTAATCTTACAATCGATGATTCAGCCATTGACCTCATGTCAAAGGCCGGATATGATCCGGAGTTCGGTGCACGTCCTGTAAAACGTGCCATGCAGACATTGCTGCTCAACCGTCTCTCTACCATGATACTGTCGGGTGAGATTGACCGTGACAAGCCTGTAACGGCTTCTGCACGCAACGGAGAGCTGATATTCGGCTAAAATAAAACACTCCCTTTTGAATTTTACTTCAAAAGGGAGTTGTTTCTTTCAATTATTGGAAAAGGGTATCTGATAAAGTATTTGCGTTTTATCCGGTAACAAAAGTATATATTAACTCATTTCACAATCAATAATCACTTTTCAAAATAATTCGTTAATGTTCCATCATTGTAGCTAAAACGTCAAATCGTTTTATGTTTCAGCTATAAAACAAAAGGATAAACTTTTTTGAAAATAAAATTGGCGTAGCGTGGGGAGGATATCAAAACTTTGATTACCTTTGCAACCGCAAATGCAAATGGTACCTTGACCGAGCGGCTAGGTATCGGTCTGCAAAACCGAGTACGGCGGTTCGAGTCCGCCAGGTACCTCCAACAAACAAATCGGCCCTTTCGGGTCGATTTTTTTGTTGAAGGTACCTTAAGTCCTTTTTTTAGTTTGCTTCGCAAACGCGCGCTCTACGAGCGCTTGGCGGCCCTCCGGGACCGCGGTCTCGTTCGTATACTCACTCGCTCCGATACGTTTGAACCTGCGTAACACTCGCGTATCAATTCTCAATTTTAAACTCTCAATTCCCTATTGTTTCGTACCTTTGCATCATGAAATCAAAAGCCGTAATCCGATCTATGCGACTCAGGACGCTGCCGCTCTCCACGGCGGGCATTGCGTTGGGTCTGATGCTGGCCTGCCAGGGTCATGACGTACCTTGGTATGTGATTCTGCTAACTGTAATGACTACGGTTTCGTTGCAAATACTTTCAAATTTGTCAAATGAGCTCGGTGACTGGCTCAGTGGAGTGGACAGTGACGACCGTAACGGTCCGCAGTACAGCATGCAGGAGGGAGGACTCACAGAGGATGAGATGCGTTCATGCATAAGGATCATGGTTCTGGTCTGCATGATACTCGGTCTTGGCATGATAAGAGCCTCTTTCAAGACAATTTTCTGCATCGAGTCAGAATCGCTGGTGGTTCTGGGCGGACTCGCCATCTGGGCGGCCATGCACTACACCCTGGGCAAGAACCCCTACGGCTACCGTGGTCTGGGCGACCTGTTCGTGTTCATATTCTTCGGCCTTGTTCCCGTAACGGGCGGCTATTTCGTAGCATCACATGAGATTGACTTCTGGACGTTCCTGCCCGGCTCCGCAGTAGGACTGTTCTCCGTTGGTGTGCTCAACGTGAACAACATCCGTGACATGGAGTCCGATGCCGCCAACCGTACCACTATCCCTCTGCGTATCGGAAAAAAGAACGCCAAGATTTACCACACCATACTTATAATAACGGGATGGCTGCTCATGCTCACATTCACCATCCTAAGGACAAGGGGCTTTCTCCCCTACCTCTACGTGCTCACAGCACCACTCTACATAAAGCATATCATGGGAGTTTGGAGACTTGACTCTAAGGCACTCGACCCCATGCTACCCATGCTGGTGATATCGACTTTCATTTTTGCCCTGCTCGCAGGCACAGGATATATACTCATGTAATTATGCCCAAGAAAGAAGGAATACGCAAACTTTTTGATGACATAGCAGTCAAGTACGACCGATTCAACCATATATCATCATTCGGAGCCGACCGTTCATGGCGCCGCAAGGCGGTCCGTGAGATTGCCGATACCAAGACGCCCATACGCGTACTCGATGTAGCCACAGGTACCGCCGACTTTGCCATTGCAGTGACCCGTAAAGCCGCAGAGGGTTCGCAGGTGACGGGCATCGACCTCTCAGAGGGCATGCTTGAAGTTGGTCGCACCAAGTGCCAGGGACTGCCCATTGAGCTCGAGACAGGCGATGCGGAGAACCTTCGTTTTGACGATGAGACCTTTGACCGTGTCTGTGTAGCGTTCGGCGTACGTAACTTTGAGAATCTCATGAAGGGACTCAAGGAGATGCGCCGCGTACTCAAGCCCGGCGGAAAGCTGGTCATACTGGAGCTCTCCTACCCCAAGAACAGGCTCATATTCAGCTTCTACAAGTTCTACTCGCTCAGGATCCTGCCCAAGATAGGCGCAGGCATGACCGGCAACACAGGAGCGTTCACATATCTGCCCGATTCCATACTCAAGTTCCCCCTGCCCGAGAAATTCATCCCCATGCTCCGGGAGGCCGGATTCAGCACCGTTCGCGCCCGTCAGTTCATGTTCGGCGTGTGCCGTATGTATTGTGCCGTCAGATAATCAAGCCATAAGGTACCAGCTGAACATATTTTTAATAAATTCGCAGCCGTAACCTAAAAACAGAAACACTAACCAAAACAAAATCCTATTCCCAAATGAAAAAGAATTTGATTATTGCCTCTCTCCTGCTCACCTCCTTGTCTGCAGTATTTTCCGGTTGCGAAAAGGAAGATGAGGTATTCCAGATTTCCGACAGCGACCTCAACAAGGGTATTGTGCTCGTGATGGGTGCAGACAGCGTGATGTATGAGGCCGTAGACATGGGTTTCTATTCCGGAACCCTTTGGGCCAAGTGCAACCTTGGTGCCGAGAACCCCTCCCAGCCCGGCTACTACCTGGCATGGGCCGATACCGTAATCAAGGATGAATACAAAGAGACCAACTACGCCTGGTATGACGAACGTGGTCACAGGATATCAAAATACTGCACCGTAGAGAACATGGCCGTATCAAAACAGCCCGACAACATATCCAAGATGCAGGAGTCCGATGACCCCGTAGCACACTATATGGGCGGTAACTGGAAGACTCCCAATGAGGACCAGTACATAGAACTCATGAAGTGTACAGTCAGGTACGGCAAGTACAAAGGCAAGCCCGGTTTCCTGCTCACCAGCAAGATGAGAGACCATGAGGGCAACAGCATTTTCATGCCTCTGGCAGGACTTATGGACTACGAGAAAAACCTTCACAACAAGAAGTGGGGTTTCTACTGGCTCAACAGCATCAAGACCGCCTCTCCCACCAACGCAAACGTGATGAGACTCAACCACACTACCAAGATTGACGTGCTCGAAAGAGAGATCTATCAGGAAAGATATCTGGGTCTCAACGTCCGCCCTGTCGTAAAACAGTAAAGCCATTGTTTTTGGCTTGAGTTTTGCCGTTTATTACACAATAATTGGGTAACTTTGCGGCACGATAACTGATTTTATGATAGAAAAGCACCTTGTCCTGAATGACGCTGACCCCGCGGTGTTCTACGGAGTCAACAACACCAATATGCAACTGCTCAAGGCTTTGTTCCCCAAGCTTCGCATAGTAGGTCGCGGCAACGTGCTCCGTATCATGGGTGATGACGAGGAGATTGCCCGTCTGGAGCAGGCCGTCCTCAGGCTCGAGGAATACTGCGCCAAGTACAACTCACTCAAGGAAGAGGTTATCGTTGACATAGTGAACGGCCAGGACCCGTCGGGTCAGAAAGACTCCGAGGTCATCCTGTTCGGTGTAACAGGCCGTCCCATACTCCCCCGCAGCGTAAATCAGAAGAAACTGGTCACAGACTATGCTGACCATGACATGCTGTTTGCCATCGGCCCTGCCGGTTCCGGTAAGACCTATACGGCAATCGCGCTTGCTGTACGCGCCCTCAAGAACAAGGAGGTCAAGCGTATAGTACTGTGCCGTCCCGCTGTCGAGGCCGGCGAGAAACTGGGATTCCTGCCCGGCGATATGCGTGAAAAGATCGATCCGTTCCTCCAGCCTCTCTATGACGCCCTCCAGGACATGATTCCCACAGCCAAGCTCAAGGAGTACATGGACCTGAACATAATTCAGATCGCACCTCTGGCTTTCATGCGCGGACGTACGCTGAATGATGCCGTCGTGATACTTGACGAGGCTCAGAACACCACTCCGCAGCAGATCAAGATGTTCCTTACCCGTATGGGCTGGAACACCAAGATGATAGTCACCGGTGACCTCACGCAGATTGACCTTCCTCCCACACAGATATCGGGTCTGGTACAGGCCCTTGATATACTGGAAGGCGTGGAGGGACTCAGCATCATACGCATGACCAAGAAGGATATTGTACGCCACAAGCTGGTTACACGCGTAGTCGATGCATATGACCGATACGAGCAGGCACATAAAGACGAGAAAAGAATTTTTAAAAAAGATAACAATGAGCAAAGCGTTGACAAGAACTGATTTCGAGTTCAAAGGACAGAAGAGTGTTTATCACGGTAAAGTCCGTGATGTGTATAACATTAACGATGACCTTATGGTCATGGTTGCCACTGACCGTATATCGGCCTTTGACGTTATCCTGCCCAAGGGTATCCCCTTCAAGGGTCAGGTGCTCAACCAGATAGCAGCCAAGTTCCTGGATGCCACCGCAGACATCTGCCCCAACTGGAAGCTTGCCACTCCCGATCCTATGGTAACCGTAGGTCTCAAGTGCGAGGGTTTCCGCGTGGAGATGATCATCCGCGGTTACCTGACAGGTTCAGCTTGGCGCGACTACAAGAACGGATGCCGTAACCTTTGCGGCAACATACTGCCCGAGGGCATGAAGGAGAACCAGAAGTTCCCCGAGCCCCTTATCACCCCCACCACCAAGGCTGAGGAGGGCCATGACGAGAACATCTCCAAGGAGGAGATCATCAAGCAGGGCCTGGTAAGCAAGGAGGATTACGAGGTTATGGAGCAGTATACACGCGCCCTCTTTAAGCGCGGTACCGAGATCGCCGCTCAGAAAGGACTTATCCTGGTTGATACCAAGTACGAGTTCGGCAAGCGTGACGGCAAGGTTTACCTGATCGATGAGATTCACACCCCCGACAGCTCACGTTACTTCTACGCTGACGGCTATCAGGAGAAATTTGAGAAAGGTGAGCCCCAGAAACAGCTCTCCAAGGAGTTCGTACGCCAATGGCTCATTGAGCATAACTTCATGAACCAGCCCGGTCAGGTTATGCCTGAGATTACCGACGAGTACGCAGAGAGCGTATCAGAGCGTTACATCGAGCTCTACGAGCACATCGTAGGTGAGAAATTCGTAAAGGAGAGCGGCACCGACCTGGCTGCCCGCATCGAGAAGAACGTCACCGAGTGGCTGGCTAAAAAGTAAGGAGTTATGGGATTCGGTTTTGTCCTTTTTCTGGGTGTATTCTTTTTTCTGCTTGTTCAGGCTGTAAACAAGAAGCTGAACAACCCCGGTGACAGCCCGTTCGGCGGCAGCACCACGGATAGTACTACGCAGAAAGAGGATGACGACTTTCCGCCCATTGAACCGTCTGAGCCTTCCAAGCCCCAGTGGTCATGGCAGCCTGAGCCGACCCAGCCGGTTGAGGAACCGGTTGAATCAGAACAGACTTTTGAACCGGAGCCTGAGGAGCCCGAGACAATCATAGAACCGGAACCCGTAAAAGCCACATATACCGTATCGGCCGATGACCTCAAGTACGACCGCCTGTTCGGTCTGATAGGAAAGCCTCTCGGACACTCTGCCTCCAAGGCCCGTTTCAACAAGTTCTTCAGTGAGAACGGCATGAGTGCCTACTATGAGAACTACGAGCTTGAGAGCATTGAACAGCTTGACAGTATCACTTCAAACCCCAAACTGTGCGGATTCAATGTGACCATACCCTACAAGCAGGATATAATCCCCTACCTGACCCGTCTTGACGAGACCGCCCAGGCTATCGGAGCCGTAAATACGGTCAAGGTCCTGCATGTGGACGGCAAGACTGAGCTGGTGGGTTATAACACCGACTGGATTGGATTCACGGTCTCATTCAAGGAGTTGCTTGAGGGTCACAGCAAAGCTCTGATATTAGGTACCGGCGGCGTATCACAGGCTGTCAAGTACGCTCTGGAGCAGCTGGGACTGGAGACCAAGTTCGTGTCACGCAACTCCACATTCGACATCATGGGCTACTATGAGCTCTCACCGTCAGTGATGGAGGATTATGACGTGATTGTGAACTGCACCCCCCTGGGTATGTGGCCCAATGTGGACCAGGCTCCCGATATCCCCTACGGATTCATCACGAACAAACACCTGCTGCTGGATGTGATTGCCAACCCCGACGAGACCCTCTTCATGAAGAAGGGCCGCGACCACGGAGCACAGGCCAAGGGCGGTAAGGAGATGCTTGAACAGCAGGCTGTAGCTGCCTGGAACATCTGGAACGAGTAAAGTATTATTCTGACTATGAACGAAAGATATATGCTTCGCGGCGTATCGGCATCCAAGGAGGATGTACACAACGCCATCAAGAACATTGACAAGGGCCTTTACCCCAAGGCTTTCTGCAAGATCATCCCTGACATCCTGGGAGGTGACCCCGAGTACTGCAACATAATGCACGCCGACGGTGCAGGCACCAAGTCTTCACTGGCATACGCCTACTGGAAAGAGACCGGCGACCTGTCGGTATGGAAAGGTATTGCACAGGATGCCCTTATAATGAATATCGATGACCTGCTCTGCGTAGGTGCTGTCGATAACATACTGGTAAGTTCTACCATCGGCCGTAACAAGAACCTGGTACCCGGCAGCGTGATAAGCGCCATTATAAACGGTACCGATGAGCTTCTTGCCGAACTCCGTGAGATGGGCGTTGGAGCATATGCCACAGGCGGTGAGACTGCCGATGTAGGCGACCTGGTTCGCACCATCATCGTGGACAGCACCGTTACCTGCCGCATGAAACGCAGCGACGTGATTGACAACGCCAACATCCGTCCGGGTGACGTGATTGTAGGTCTGGCATCATTCGGCAAGGCCACCTATGAGAAGGAGTACAACGGCGGCATGGGCAGCAACGGTCTTACCAGCGCCCGTCATGACGTTTTCAATAAGGAGATTGCCGGGAAATATCCCGAGACATATGACCATGCAGTACCCGAGGACCTGGTTTACTCAGGTGGTCTGAGCCTGACCGATAAGGTTCAGGATTCACCCCTCGATGCCGGCAAGCTTGTCCTCTCTCCCACCCGCACCTATGCTCCGGTGGTAAAGAAACTGCTTGACGCCCTGCGCCCGCAGATTCACGGTATGGTTCACTGCTCAGGCGGTGCACAGACCAAGATCCTGCACTTTGTTGACGGCGTACACGTAATCAAGGACAACCTGTTCCCCGTTCCGCCCCTGTTCCGCACCATCCAGGAGCAGAGCAAGACTGAGTGGAAGGAGATGTACAAGGTATTCAACTGCGGTCACCGCTTTGAGGTATATCTGCCCAAGGAATATGCTCAGCAGGTTATCGAGATAAGCCGCTCATTCGGAATCGACGCACAGGTTATTGGCCGCGTGGAGGCATCGGACCACACCCACCTGACCATCAACAGCGAGTACGGCACATTCGAATATTGATTCTAAAGACTCAAAAAAACGGCTGTGGCATTTGCTTCAGCCGTTTTTTTTTATACATTTGCCTTATAACCATTAACCTTATTATGAAAATCAACAGATTTATCCTTTCCTTGTTGGTGCTGTTTGCAATCTTTACATCAGTCAGTGCACGAACCTCTCTTCAAACTGAAGACGACAATCTATCGACCCCATCGAGTAAGTATGGGATATCTATCGGTACCGGACTAAAATCAAATTACTATTTCTCTTTACCGGCAGAAAGAATTGGAGTTTCTGGCGCCAAAGAAATGTATCACGTTGATTCCCGCGAAGATAAGTATGCGAACATAATTCTTGGCTTTACATATGATCTCAAGAATAAATGGACTTTATGCTTTGATGCCGATTGTATCTACATTAACTATAAGTATCATGATCCGTTCACACAGGATGTGATTGAATCCGGCAAGTCTTTCGGTATCGGACTATATTGCGGTATCCGATACAATTGGGTCAATAAAACCAAGTGGAGACTATACTCCCAATTGTCTGGCGGAATACTGTTACATGACCGGTCCACCTTATGGGAAAGAGAAATAGGAAGAATAATAGATGATACCAATTCGGCCTGCAACTGGGTATATCAACCCACAATGATAGGTCTTTCTTATGGTAAACACATTAATATCATTTATAATGTGGGTATGTTTGGACATATGAATATAGGTAGCATTAGTCTGGGATATAAATTTTGAAAGGTATGAAAACATCAGCAAAAATATTATTGGTACTAGTCATCATTCTCAGTTCATGTCATAGATCTAACAGCACCAAAATCGGCCGCGAATACACCTTAAACTGTTTATGGTCAATAGAGAATAATTCATACTTCTTTATGGATGCGTATAACGATGGCCAGGATCTGACAGAATACTATTCCCAGATAGATGATTCGACCTGGAGAAAAGATTATATCAACAACGACGACAAAAAGCAATCTACCGGTAACATCATATTCAAAAGATGTTCCTATAACAACACGCTTGTAGTCACCGCCGATATTCAGGAACCCGATGAAGAATTCATGACATACATTAAGACCACGGAGCCGCTGGTTTGTGATTTCATTCCCAACCAAAGCAGACACTATGATCACGACCTCTTCTACGCCGGCGTACTGTCAGTCACAGTCAAGGCTGATGGCATCCCCGACGGCAAAGCCGAACTGAACCTCTCCAAGCAAACCCTTCCCTAAGGGGCACAAAAGGGGCCAAAGGGGACGGTTCTATTTGGTACCCTTGTGATAATCTTCCAAGGTGTACAGAACTTTTGGGGTATCGGTATCGGAAACCATGGCCGCCCGTGGGCTTGTGAACGGGAGG
>JBGURN010000043.1:0-17603 GCA_045131955.1 Bacteroidaceae bacterium | reverse complement strand
ATACCGTACCTGCCAGGTTCACTAAGATGGCGGGCGGAACCAAGGCCGGCAGCCGGGGTGCTGTAATAGGAATGATTATAGGTATATTTTTTACTCCGATAGGCATGATACCGTGTGCCTTGGCCGGGGCGTTTCTGGGTGAGTTCCTGCAGACCGGGAAGAACTTCGGTGAGTCATTGAAATCCGCTCTGGGAACGTTCATTGGCTTTATGGTAGGTACCGGAATGAAGCTCGTGACATCAGTTTGGATGGCATTTGTGATTATTTTCTGAGATTATCAGCATTTTTTACTTTCCGGGGGCTCCTTTGTTGCGATTCGTTTTTAACTTTGCCCGGCTTGAACATTATTACTAATAGAACTAACTATTCAATTATTCAATAATATGAGAAAGAACATTCTTTTTGCAGCGGCTGTAATGATGTCGCTTACTTGTTTTGCCCAGTTCCCGGGCGGTGGTGGTTTTCCTGGTGGCGGTATGCCTCCTATGGGTGGCGGCGGATTCGGCGGCGGAATGCCTATGGGCGGTTTCGGCGGATTCGGTGGTCCTCAGGGTGCTGCACAGGTTGAGTATTCAGAGAAATTCTCCGATATCAACTATGCCGGTGACGACGGCCAGGTTTATCACACTCTTGACATCTACCTGCCTAAGGAAGTAAAGGATAAATATCCTGTAGTTGTACATATCTACGGTAGCGCATGGGGCAGCAACAGTTCAAAGGGTATGGCCGATCTGACTACAATCGGTCAGGCTTTGCTCAATGCCGGTTATGCAGTGGTTTGCCCGAACCACCGTTCAATCGCAGATGCCAAGTGGCCCGCACAGGTTAACGATATCAAGGCCGTTATCCGCTTTATCCGCGCTAACGCCGACAAGTATAAGTTCGATACATCATTCATCGCAACCTCCGGTTTCTCATCAGGCGGTCACCTGAGTGCCGTTACCGCTCTTTCAAACAACGTTAAGATCGGTAAGTATGGTGATGCCGAGTATGACATTGAGGGTAATGTAGGTCCTTACACCAAGGAGTCAAGCTATGTAAACGCTTTCTGCGACTGGTCAGGTCCCACAGAACTCCTTCAGATGGATTGCGGCAACGCTATGTCATTCGGTGGCCCGGGTAATACCCCTGAGGAGCAGATTATTGGCGCACCCAAGGAGGGTAACGAGGATAAGTTCATGCTGCTGAGCGCATCAGGCTACCTGGATAAGAATGATGTTGCAGGTTACATGTTCCATGGTGATTCAGATCCTGTAGTAGCATCATGCGTAAGCCAGTATCTGTATGACCAGATGCAGAAGGTTGGCGTAGAGAGCTACATAGTACGCGTGCCCAATGGCAGCCACGGTGGCGCTGCAATGTACACTGAGGAGAACCTCAAGAAGATGACCGACTTCCTGGACGCACAGCGCGCCAAGTCAGCCAAGAAATAAAGGTATCATAACAATATGCAAAGGGGCGGTCCCGTCAAAGGACCGCTCCTTTCTTTTGTATATATCAAGTTGATAATTTAACAACTATAACCTCCTAGTAGAGTTAAAATAGTGTAATTATTGCGGTTGATTTTAAGATTTGAGGGGCTATATGTTACAATGAAGCGGGGGAATGTGTAATTTCGCGGCCGAAAATGAAAAGAGAATAAATTATTGAGTCGGCAAAGGGCCGATGATGATGTTAATCAACTAAGTACATTATGGATTTCAAAGGTGGTTTCAGACCTAAACTGTTCTCGACTCTCAAGGACGGTTACAACAAACAGACTCTTGTTCAGGACCTGCTCGCAGGTGTAATTGTAGGTATAGTGGCTCTGCCGCTTGCCATCGCATTCGGTATTGCATCGGGAGCAACCCCCGAGGCCGGTATCCTGACGGCAATCGTAGCCGGTTTCATAATCTCATTCTTTGGCGGCAGTAAAGTTCAGATAGGCGGACCTACAGGTGCGTTTATCGTTATCGTATACGGCATAATCCAGGAGTACGGCATGAGCGGTCTCTGCATTGCGACCTTCATGGCAGGTGCGTTCCTTATTCTTATGGGCGTGCTTCATCTCGGAACAATAATCAAGTACATTCCTTATCCAATAGTTGTGGGCTTTACAAGCGGTATAGCCCTGACAATATTTGCAACCCAGATCAAGGACCTGTTCGGACTTCAGATCGATGATGTTCCGGCCGGATTCCTTGACAAATGGGGGGTATACTTCAACCATTTCGACACCGTGAACTGGTGGTCACTTCTGGTGGGTGTCCTGAGCATCCTCATCATAGTGTTCACACCAAAGGTGAGCCGCCGCGTACCCGGTTCACTGGTGGCAATCATCCTTATGACGGTCGTAACCCTCATTCTCAGCAGTCTTGGCGTAGAGGGTATAGAGACCATCGGTGACAGGTTCTCAATCTCAACTGACCTGCCCCAGCCTGAGGTTCCCAAGATCAACTGGGACAGCATCCGCCGTCTGGCACAGCCTGCCATGGTCATAGCCATGCTCGGTGCCATTGAGTCGCTGCTCTCCGCAGCCGTAGCTGACGGTGTGATAGGTGACCGCCATGACAGCAACCAGGAGCTTATAGCTCAGGGCGTTGCCAACATGGTGTCGCCTCTTATAGGTGGTATACCCGCTACCGGTGCAATAGCACGAACCATGACTAACATCAATAATGGCGGACGCACCCCGGTGGCCGGAATCGCTCACGCCATTGTCCTGGCTCTCATCTACCTCTTCCTTATGCCTCTGGTCAAGTTCATCCCCATGTCTTGCCTGGCCGGTATCCTGGTAGTGGTTTCATATAACATGAGTGAGTGGCGCAGTTTCAAGGCCATACTCAAGAACCCCAAGTCCGATATCACCGTACTGCTGGTAACATTCTTCCTGACAGTGATATTCGACCTCACGGTTGCCATCGAGGTCGGCGTGCTGATTGCCTGCCTGCTCTGCATGAGGCGTATGGCCGAGACCACCAATGTATCGGTGCTCAGCGATGAGATTGATCCCAGCGCTGACAGTGACGTTCAGGGCAACCTTGAGCACCTGGTAATACCCGAGGGTGTGAAGGTGTACGAGATAAACGGCCCCTATTTCTTTGGAATAGGAAACAAGTTCGAGGAGATGATGGGCGATATGGGAACCCGTGCCAAGGTTCGCATTATCCGTATGCGTAAAGTGCCTTTCATTGACTCGACCGGCGTACACAATCTGACCAACATGTGCCGCATGTGTAACCAGATGGGTGTCAAGGTGGTACTCTCAGGCGTCAATCCTCAGGTTATGAAGGTCATAGAGGATGCCGGAATGGATGATATCGTGGGCAAGGAGAACATCTGCAGCCATATCAACATAGCTCTCAAGCGTGCTGAGGAGCTGCTCCAAAAGTAACAGACTTACCTTGAAATAAACATATGACCTAGGGCCGGCCGCAATTTGCGGTCGGCCCTACTTTTCAACAGGTTACGTGCAAGGCCTGAACCGCTGCTTTAAGTGGTTTAGGCTAATTATTTGATAATGAATGCTATTGGTTATAAACAATTGGTTGATAACTTTTTTAATCAAAAAGTGGGGTGAAGTGGGTCAAAGTGGGTGAATTTTATATAACTTTGAAACCGGATATTGATTATCAGGCTAAAATGAGTTTCATAGGACAGTTTCCCGTACGTCTGGATGCCAAGAACAGGGCATTCATGCCGGCAGGATTCCGCCGCCAGATACAGCAGGCGGGGGAGCAGACTCTGGTGGTCCGCAAGGATTACTTTGAGAACTGTCTTGTGGTCTATCCCGCATCGCAGTGGCAGCAGGAGATTGCCGGCGTGAGGGCCAGGCTCAACCGGTTTGACGGAAACCAGCAGATGGTTTACCGCAAGCTGGTATCGGAAGCTCAGGAGGTGCAGTTGGACAGCAACGGTCGCCTGCTGCTGCCCAAGTCATTGCTTGACAAGGTCGGGATTAAGCTGGATGCCCTGTTCGTGGGTATGGAGCAGACCATAGAGATATGGAATCCTGATGTGGCTGCAGGTGCAAGCCAGCAACCGTTCATGTCAGATGGTGAGTTCGCCGACAGCCTGAAAAAATTCATGACTGAGTGATACGCATTACATACATAGCAGATAAGTGGACACAAACGGGACATATCATGTGCCGGTCCTTCTCAAACAAAGTGTAGAAGGGCTTGTGGCAGATCCTGACGGGATCTATGTGGATGCCACCTTCGGAGGCGGCGGCCACTCCCGCGAGATAGTGTCCCGACTCAGCCCTAAAGGTCATCTGTACGGTTTCGACCAGGATGCCGATACCATGAACAACATAATCGCTGACGACCGTTTCACATTCGTCTACTCCAATTTCCGTTACATGCGCAATTTCATGCGCTGGTATGGCCATGACAAGGTTGATGGCATACTGGCTGACCTGGGTGTGTCATGGCATCACTTTGATGACAGTACACGCGGCTTCTCGTTCCGTTTTGAGGGACCCATCGATATGCGTATGAACCAGAAGGAGGGCTTCAAGGCATCGGATGTACTTAACGACTACCCGGAGGAGCGTCTGGCACAGCTGTTCTGGCTGTACGGAGAGCTGCAGAACGGACGTCAGCTGGCACAGGCCATAGGCCGGGCACGCAAGAACTGCCGTATGGAGACGGTGAGCCAGCTCATGGAGGCTGTGCGTCCTGTCATAGGCCGTGAGCGTGAGAAAAAGGATACCGCCAAGCTGTTCCAGGCTCTGCGTATGGAGGTGAACCATGAGGTTGATGCCCTGCGTGAGATGCTGGAGAGCTCCGTGGAGCTGCTTGATAAGGGTGGCCGCCTGGTGGTGATAACATATCACTCCATCGAGGACCGCATGGTCAAGAACCTGATGAAGAGCGGTAACATAGAGGGTGACATCAAGACGGATTTCTACGGAAACCGCGAGGTTCCTTTCAGGACAATAGGCAAACCGATCATTCCCGATGCACAGGAACAGGCTGCCAACCCGCGTTCACGTAGTGCCAAACTCAGGATATGTGAGAGGATCTGATATGGGGGAGAACGGTACAGGCAGACAGGGCAGGGTCAACATCATGAAATCCATGCCGGACTTTATCCACCGCAACATATGGCTGCTGGTGGAGATACTGTTCTGCGTGATCGTCTACATCGGAAACCGTTATGCATACCAGCGTGACCAGGCTTATGCCGAGAGGCTCAGACGTGAGCTGGTGGATATGGAGTATCAGACTCTGAATACCACGAGTGATGTATCGGCCAAGAGCAAGCCTTCATACATAGAGAAAGTGGCGACCAGAAACGGCTCTGGTCTGCAGCCTTCCACTGAACCGCCGTTCCGACTGCCCAAATGAGTCTGATGACCGACAAGGATGACGCCCGCAAGCAGGAGAAGAAGAGAGTATCGCGCAAGTACTACTCCCTGTTCCTGTTCATGTCGGTCTGGGGTGTGTTCATTATCGTCAAGATGGGTATGGTCATGTTCGCTGAGCGTTCGTTCTGGAACGAGGTGGCCAAGAACCTGACATCGGTGGACCGTGTGATAGAGCCCCATCGCGGCAACATACTGAGTGATGACGGACTGCTGCTGGCAAGCAGTGTGATACAGTACAGGGTGTTCCTGGATTTCAGGACAAGTGAGAAAGCTCCGGAACGCGCCAAGAAGGACCAGATGCGAAAAGATACCCTGTATACCAGACATCTGGCTGAGTTCGCACGTCAGATGCATGAGATATTCCCCAACATATCGGTACAGCAGTTCGCTGACCATTATGAGAAGGGTTACCAGTCCAAGTCACACTCCTGGGTCCTGCTTCCGGGTTATTCAAGAAACACTTTCCCCATTACATACAACCAGTACAAGTCCCTGCGCAAGACGGTATGGCTCAAGCCCAAGTACGAGCGCTGGTTCTATGCATCGGAGGAGAAGATATCACGTGTCAAGCCGTTCGATGCGCTTGCTGACCGTACCATAGGCAGCATGTATGAAGGTAAGGATTCGGCCAAGAACGGACTGGAGCTCTCGTTTGACTCGCTGCTGCGCGGCATTCCGGGTCGCGGACATCAGGAGAAAGTTCAGAACATAACCCGCATGGTGGCCGAGATTCCGCAGATTGACGGATGTGACGTGCATACCACCATAAACGTGGATATGCAGGATATAGCCGAAGTGGCCCTGCGTAAGGAGCTGGAATTGAGGAACGCGGCATCGGGCATTGTGGTGCTGATGGAGGTGCCTACAGGTGACATCAAGGCTATCGCCAACCTGACCAAGACCTCATCGGGCCAGTTCGTGGAGAGCCAGAACAATGCTGTAAAGGAGATATTCGAGCCGGGCTCCACATTCAAGCCGGTATCAATGATGGTGGCTTTTGATGACGGCAAGATATCCATGACCGACAGCGTATTCTGCGAGTGGGGTTCCTACCGCGGATTCGGCGGCGTGGAGATGACCGATGCATCACACGGCGGAAAGAAAGGATTCGGATGGCTGGATGTGCCTCATATCATAATGAACTCATGCAACATAGGCACTTCCAAGCTCATCCATGCAGCATATAAGGATAACCCCGAGTCATTCGTGGACGGCATATACCGTACTGGCATAAACACCCACTTTGACCTGCAGCTTACAGGAACGGCCGCCCCGGTAATTAGGCGTGACGGCTACTGGGACGCAACACGACTGCCGTGGATGTCGATAGGATACAACACCCAGCTGCCGGTAATCAACACACTGGCGTTCTACAACGGAGTGGCCAACGGCGGATGCATGGTGGCTCCCCGACTGGTGACCAAGGTGACACGTGAGGGTAATGTGGTGGAGGAGTATCCCGTGGAGGTGGTTCGCCGCCATATGTGCAAGGACGAGACCCTGAGCAAGATCCGGTATATGCTGGAACAGGTGGTGGCCGATGGTACCGGTAAGAACGCCGGCTCAAAATACTTTACTGTGGCAGGCAAGACTGGTACGGCTCAGCTCTCACAGGGAGCGGCCGGTTACAAGAACGGCAAGCGTACCCATATGGTGTCGTTCTGCGGTTACTTCCCCGCCGACAACCCGCAGTACTCCTGCATTGTCTCCATCCGTACTGACGGAGGTGCGGCAGGTGGTGCCACATGGGCTGCTCCGGTGTTCCACGAGATATCGGAGAAGGTTATGGCAAGCCGTAACCTGAGGGATGTGAAGGAGGCTTATGACTCCACACGCCAGTTCATACCCAAAGTGTTGCCCGGCGATCTGGCCAAGGCAAGCCTGGTGCTCAAGGAACTGGGTAAGAGGAATCTGATGAGGCGCGCCGACCGTTCGGTGGCCGACAGTGTCTGGGGCACGGTAAGTTCCGACTCCGGACGATATGTGATGAACTATGTGGAATTCCATGACGGCATAGTACCCGATGTACGCGGTATGGGGGCATCGGACGCCCTCTATCTGCTGGAACATATGGGTATGAAGGTGAGCATGGAGGGTGTGGGTAAGGTCAAGAGCCAGACTCCCGCACGTAACACGAGATTCCGCAAGGGTGACAGGATTAGTTTGACTTTATCAATGTGACAGGATATGGTGACAATTGGAGAACTCGTTTCAGGACTTAAGACAGTCCGCACGGTAGGTGACACAGGTATTGAGGTGACCGACATCCAGATAGACTCACGCAAGGCAGCCAAGGGTTGTCTGTTCGTGGCTATGCGCGGTACGACGACTGACGGACATCAGTTCATTCCCAAGGCTATAGAGCTGGGAGCCACATCGGTGCTGTGTGAGGTTATGCCTGATAAGACAGTTCAGGGCGTGACTTACGTGCAGGTCCCGGACTGCGAGGATGTGGTCGGCACGGTTGCCACCCGTTTCTTTGGCGACCCCTCAAGCAAGGTAAGGCTGGTGGGCGTGACAGGTACCAACGGTAAGACTACCATTGCCACCTTACTATATAACATGTTCCGCAAGATGGGATACAAGGCAGGCCTGCTGTCAACAGTCTGCAATTACATAGACGGTGAGCCTGTTCCCGCCGATCATACCACTCCTGATCCCATTACCCTGAACCGCCTGCTCGGACGTATGGCCGATGAGGGTTGCAAGTATGTGTTCATGGAGTGCAGCTCACATGCCATAGTACAGAAGAGGATAGGTGGCCTCAAGTATGCAGGAGGTATATTCACCAACCTGACACGTGACCATTTGGATTACCATAAGACCGTTGAGAACTACCTCAAGGCCAAGAAGATGTTCTTTGACGGCCTGGGCAAGGATGCCTTCATGGTCACCAACCTGGATGACAAGAACGGACTGGTCATGGCTCAGAACACCAAAGCCAAGGTGATGACCTACTCACTGCGTAGCATGAGCGATTTCAAGGGACGCCTGCTGGAGTCCGGATTTGACGGCATGCTGCTGGAGATAAACGGACGTGAGGCGTTCTTAAGGTTCATTGGCAAGTTCAACGCAAGTAACCTGCTGGCCGTATACGGTGCAGCCGTGATGCTGGGCCGCGATCCCATGGAGGTGCTTACTGTTATGAGCACCCTTGTTCCGGTGAACGGCCGCTTTGATGCCATACGCGCCCCCAAGGGCTACACCGCCATCGTGGATTACGCACATACCCCCGATGCACTGACCAACGTGCTGACAACCATAGTCGATGTGCTGGACGGCAAGGGTCAGATAATCACCGTGGTCGGAGCTGGCGGTAACCGTGACAAGGGTAAGCGTCCTCTCATGGCTCAGGAGAGCGTGAAATATAGCGATAAAGTGATAATTACCTCCGATAACCCCCGATTCGAGGAGCCTCAGGATATCATAAACGATATGCTGGCAGGTCTTACCAAGGAGGATATGCAGAAGGTGATAACCATAGTTGACCGTCGTGAGGCCATTCGTACGGCTTGTATGTTGGCCCAGGAGGGTGACGTGATCCTGGTGGCCGGAAAGGGACATGAGGATTATCAGGACGTCAAGGGTGTCAAGCACCATTTTGATGATCATGAAGTGATTAGGGAATCGTTTTAAAGTGAGATAGATGCTTTACGGATTATTTGATTATCTGAGGAGAGCCGGAGTAGATTTTCCGGGCGGTGGAATGTATCAGTATGTGACATTCAGAGCCATATTCGCCCTGGTATTGTCACTTATAGTATCGTGCTGGTTCGGCAGCCACTTCATTGACATGCTCAAGCGCCGTAACATATCGGAGACGCAGCGTGACGTGAAACTGGATCCGTTCGGCGTGACCAAGAAGGGTGTACCTACCATGGGAGGTGTCATAATCATCGTTGCCATCCTGGTTCCCTGCCTGCTGATAGGTGACCTTAAGAATGTCTACATGTGGCTCATGATAATCACCACCGTGATACTTGGAGTGATAGGTTTTGCCGATGACTACATAAAGACATTCCGAAAGAACAAGGACGGCCTGAGCGGCTGGCTCAAGGTGACCGGACAGATTGCCCTGGGACTGATTGTAGGCCTGACCATGCGTTACAGCTCCCAGGTTGTCATAAACGAGAAGGTGGAGACGCGCATTGAGAACAATACAGAGATAGTGGTAAAGACCCCTGATGTCAAGTCAACCCGTACCACCATTCCTTTCTTTAAGAACCACAACCTGAATTATGCCGATGCATTCGGCTGGCTGGGCGAGAACGGCAAGTACAAGGCCGGATGGGTGTTCTTTGTACTGCTCACGCTGTTTATCGTGACGGCCGTATCGAACGGATCGAACCTGAATGACGGCATGGACGGTATGGCGGCGGGTAACTCGGCAATAATAGGAGTGACGCTCGGTATACTGGCGTACGTATCCAGTAACGTGGTTACCGCCAGCCATTTTGACCTTATGTATATTCCCGGCAGCCAGGAGGTGGTTGTCTATCTGAGTGCCTTTGTGGGCGCCCTGATAGGTTTCCTCTGGTTCAACTCATATCCCGCACAGATATTCATGGGCGATACCGGCAGCCTGACCATAGGCGGCATAATAGCGGTGGCAGCCCTCTGCATACACAAGGAGCTGCTGCTTCCCATACTGTGCGGCGTGTTCCTGGTAGAGAGCCTGTCGGTGATATGCCAGCGTTTCTATTACAAGATAGGCAAGCGCAAGGGCGTGCATCAGCGCATATGGAAGCGTACGCCTATCCATGATCATTTCCGTACGAGCATGGCCAAGGTTCTGGAGGCTGATCCCACCAGCACCGTCAAGTTCCAGGGAAATGAGAAGAAACTTCTTTTTGAGACTAAGATTACGCTCAGGACCTGGATCATAAGCATAGGCCTTGCAGCACTTACAATATTGACCTTGAAAATCAGATAATTGAAATGGCAAAGAAGATTGTAGTTTTGGGAGCAGGCGAGAGTGGTACCGGCGCAGCCATATTGGCTAAAGCCAAGGGTATGGACGTGTTTGTATCGGACCTGTCAGAAATCAAGGAGTATTATCGCAGTGAGCTCGATGCCCGCGGCATTGAGTGGGAACAGAAGCAGCACACCGAGGAGCGTATCCTGGCGGCTGACGAGGTGATAAAGAGTCCGGGCATTCCCAAGGAGGCCCCCATCATACAGAAACTTATGGCCAAGGGCACTCCCATCATATCGGAGATTGAGTTTGCAGGCCGTTACACCAACGCCAAGATGATCTGCATAACCGGATCGAACGGTAAGACCACCACCACGTCACTCATATACCACATATTCAAGATGGCTGGCATGAACGTGGGTCTGGCCGGTAACATAGGCAGCAGTCTGGCATGGCAGGTGGCCGAAAAGAATTATGACTATTATGTGATTGAGCTCAGCAGCTTCCAGCTGGATAACATGTATGACTTCAAGGCCGATATAGCCATCCTCATGAACATAACCCCGGATCATCTGGACCGTTATGACCATGAGATGCAGAACTATGTGGATGCCAAGATGCGCGTTATCCGCAACCAGACCAAGGACGATGCGTTCGTTTACTGGAGTGACGATCCCATTATTACACGTGAGCTCAAGAAATACGGACTGCAGGCAACCCTCTATCCCTTTGCCGAGGCCAAGAAGGAGGATCTGGCAGCTTATGTTGAGGACGGGACACTCTACTTTACCAAGCCTTACGCTTTCAATATGGAGCAGGAGTCACTTTCGCTCTCAGGCAAGCACAACCTCTACAACTCCATGGCTGCCGGTATATCGGCCAATATCGCCGGTATCAAGTCAGAGACCATACGTAAGGCCCTGCAGACATTCGAGGGTGTGGAGCACCGTCTGGAGCGCGTGACAAGAGTGAACGGAATTGACTTTATCAATGACTCCAAGGCTACCAACGTAAACAGCTGCTGGTATGCCCTGCAGAGCATGCCTGTAAAATGCGTGCTGATTCTGGGAGGCAAGGATAAGGGTAATGACTATACCGAGATAGCCGACCTGGTACGCGAGAAGTGCTGCGGTCTGGTTTATATGGGTCTGCATAACGAGAAGCTTCACGACTTCTTTGACGGATTCGGACTTCCCGTAGCCGATGTGCAGTCTATGAAGGATGCCGTGGATGCCGCCTACAAGATGGCTCACAGCGGAGAGATCGTGCTGCTCAGCCCCTGCTGCGCAAGCTTTGACCTCTTTAAGAGCTATGAGGACCGTGGCGCGCAGTTCAAGGCTTGTGTAAGAGCATTATAATAAAGGATTATGGAGGAGAATACCGGGGATAAACCTCAGAGAAAGCAACTGCTTCACGGTGACCGTACCATCTGGGCTATGGTCTTTGTGCTCTGCGCCATCTCGCTTATAGAGGTGTTCAGCGCGAGCAGCCGTCTTACATTCGGCAAGAGCAGTTTCCTTACTCCCATCATATCGCATACCGCACACCTGACCATGGGTCTGGTGGGCATGTGGCTGGTACATCTGCTCCATTACAAGTGGTACAAGCTTTTCCCGGTATTCCTGGTGCCTGTAGCAATATTGATGCTCGGATTCCTCTCCGTACGCAGTATGGGGTCGTCGGGAGCTGAGCGCTGGATAGATCTGGGATTCATACAGCTGCAGCCGTCGGAACTGGGTAAGATAGGCGTGATAATGTCAGTGGCATACTGGCTCTCCAAACTCAAACCCGATGATGAGTTGAGCCAGATAAACATATTCTGGAAAATCATGGCCCTGACAGGTTTCGTATGCATGCTGATTGTGGGTGAGAACCTCTCTACGGCCTTGCTGCTTGCAGCTGTGGTATTCGTTATGATGATACTGGGAGGCATAGCATGGAAACGTATTCTGGTACTTACCGGAGCCGTAGCGGCTGCCGGCGTGATAGCGGTACTGGTACTTATGTTCGTGCCGGCACAGACCATACGTGACTCCAAGATAATACCTTCACGTGCCACCACATGGCAGGCCCGACTGCAGGATTTCTTCCACTCGGGCGGTGACGGTGACATGAGCCCATACGAATATGCCGTACGCGAGGCCCCGGAGAAACCGCAGGAGACCCACGCCAACATAGCGATAGCCACAAGCAACATCCTGGGTAAGGCACCGGGTAACTCCGATGAACGTGATTACCTGCAGGAGGCCAGCTGTGACTTTATCTATGCAATCATAATTGAGGAGTTGGGCATGGCCGGAGGTATAGGAGTCATGCTTGTGTATATAATCCTGCTGTTCAGGGTGGGGCGCATAGCCACCCGGTGCAAGGAGAAATACCCTGCCTATCTGGCTATGGGCCTGGGTATGCTGCTGGGGCTTCAGGCATTCATAAACATGTCGGTGGCCGTGGGCCTGTTCCCTGTCACCGGACAGCCGCTCCCGCTCATAAGCAAGGGTGGAACATCGGTCCTCATGGCCAGCGGCTGCATAGGTATGCTTTTGGGTATAAGCAACACCCTGGACCGTGAGGAGAATGGCGAGCAGATGATGGGGACCGATGCCGAGGTGCCCGCTCCCGTGGACGGCAATGAATCTTTTGACGATATAAACTGATAACATAATATGGAGGCTAAACCAAGAATTATCATAAGTGGAGGAGGCACGGGAGGACACATATTCCCGGCTATCTCAATAGCTCATGCCATCAAGGCTATAAATCCGGATGCTGAGATCCTTTTTGTAGGCGCCGAGGGACGCATGGAGATGCAGCGTGTACCGCAGGCCGGATTCCAGATCAAGGGTCTGCCTATCTGCGGATTTGACCGTAAGAACCCCCTTAAGAACATAGCGGTGCTGTTCAAGATAATGCGCAGCCAGCTCATGGCCCGCAGCATCATACGTCAGTTTCGTCCTATGGTCGCAGTGGGAGTGGGCGGTTATGCAAGCGGCCCGACACTGCGTATAGCCGGCAAGATGGGTATCCCCACACTGCTGCAGGAGCAGAACTCCTATGCAGGCGTTACCAACAAGATACTTGCACGTAAGGCCTCCAGGATATGTGTCGCATATGACGGCATGGACCGATTCTTCCCTGCCGACAAGATAATCAAGACCGGTAACCCGGTACGTCCCAGCCTGCTTGAGGGTGGCATGACACGTAAGAAGGCTGCATCCAAGATGGGGCTGGACGCAGGCAAGAGGATTGTCCTTATAATAGGCGGAAGCCTGGGAGCACGTTCCCTGAACGAGAGCGTGATGGCCAATCTGGACCTGATACGTATGTCGGAGGATGTACAGTTCGTATGGCAGACAGGTAAGTTCTACTTTGAGGAGATGAAGAGCCGTCTGGCAGAACAGAAGCCGGTTCCCAACCTGTTCCCCACGGAGTTCGTCCAGGATATGGACCAGGCATACGCTGCTGCCGACCTGGTTATATCACGCGCAGGAGCAAGCTCCATATCGGAACTCTGCCTGCTGGGTAAGCCCGTGATACTGGTGCCCTCACCCAACGTAGCCGAGGACCATCAGACCAAGAATGCCCTGGCTCTGGCTGACAGGGACGCCGCCATCCATATTCGTGACGTGGATGCCCGTAAGGAACTCATCCCGGCAGCCGTGGATCTGGTGAATGACAAGGCTCGTCTGGAGCAGCTGCATGACAACATACTCAAGCTGGCTATGTATGACTCGGCCGAGACTATCGCCCGTGAAGTGCTCAAGCTGGCCGGTTACGGCAGCGGCACGCTCAAGCTTGATGATATAAAATCCGTCTATTTTGTGGGTGCAGGCGGCATAGGCATGAGTGCCCTGGTCCGTTATTTCCTGGCACGCGGATGCAAGGTGGGCGGTTATGACAAGACATCGACTGACCTGACATCGGCCCTGATAAAGGAGGGTGCGCTGATTGGTTTTGAGGATGACGTAGACAAGATTGACGAGTGTTTCAGGGACTCAAGGTCAACACTCGTGGTTTATACGCCGGCCATTCCTGCCGACAACAGGATAATGCGCTGGTTCAACTTGCACTGCTTTGACGTGCAGAAACGTGCTCAGGTGCTGGGTACGCTGACCCGCTCGCTCGACGGCCTGTGCGTGGCCGGAACACACGGAAAGACCACCACATCATCGATGGTGGCTCATATCCTGGACGGCACCGAAGAGGGTTGCAACGCCTTCCTGGGCGGCATACTCAAAAATATCGGTAGCAACCTCATGATAAGTAACAAGAGCCGCCGCGTGGTTATTGAGGCCGATGAATTTGACCGTTCGTTCCACCATCTGACTCCGCTGCGTACGGTGATTACCGCCGTCGATGCAGACCATCTGGATATATACGGTACATATGAGGCTTATGTGGAGAGTTTCCGTAAATATACGTCACTCATAAAGCCGGGCGGTGACCTGATACTTCACGTGGGACTGGAGGACAAGCTCAAGCCCGAACTGCAGAAAGGCGTAACACTGCATACCTACGGACTGGATGAGGGAACCTTCCATGCAGCCAACGTAAGGATAGGAAACGGTGAACTCAAGTTCGACTATGTTTCTCCGCTCGGCAGTATAGCCGATGTGGAACTGGGCGTACCCATTCCCATCAACGTGGAGAATGCCGTGGCAGCCATGGCAATGGCACAGCTGAGCGGTGCATCGGACGATGTGATACGTGAGCGCATTGCCTCGTTCCGCGGCTGCGACCGTCGTTTTGACTTCCATGTCAAGACCGACAGCAAGGTCTATCTGAGTGACTACGCGCATCATCCGGAGGAGATACGTCAGTGTGCTCTTTCATTGCGCAAGCTCTATGCAGACCGTAAGGTCACGGCTATATTCCAGCCTCATCTGTATACCCGCACAAGGGATTTCTACAATGAGTTTGCCGAGAGCCTCTCATTATTCGATGAGGTCTGGCTGCTGGAGATTTATCCTGCCCGTGAGGAACCCATACCCGGTGTTACAAGCAGCCTTATTGCCGACACCATGCGTCCGGGCGTATGCAAGGGTGTTATTACAAAGAATCAGGTCAAGGAACTGGTGGAGTCAATCAAGGATGATACGGAGGTCCTGGTTACTCTCGGTGCCGGTGACCTGGAGGATTACGTGGATACTATAACCAAGATAATAAAGTGACAGTGGTCAAGAAGATACTCTCCATATTGACAGTCGTGCTGATGGCCGGATATCTGGTATATGCGGTCACGGGCCTGACTGACAGTCATGAGCAGGACCGTATGTGCAAGGGGATAGACCTGCACATAACGGACAGCCTGCATTTTGACCTGATTGATGAGGGTATGATAATGACACTGTTGCAGGAACATTCACTCGATCCGGTGGGCATGACCCTTGACGAAATTGACCTGGAGGCTATTGAGGCAGCTCTGAGGCTTCATCCTCTGGTGGGCAAGGTGCAGTGCTACAAGACGGGCGGTGACATGCTCCGTGTGAATATATCGAGCAAGGTACCTCTGGTACGGGTGCTCAACAACCGCGGACAGGATTTCTATGTGGACAGCCACGGTGAGATCCTGACACAGCATTCGCTGGCGGTACAGCTTCCGGTGGCTACCGGTTACATAGACCGCAGGTTTGCATCGGAAGAACTTCTTAAGGTGGTCAACGCCATTGAGCACTCCGATTTCTGGAAGGCTCAGGTGGAGCAGATCAACGTGACCCGCGAGGGACAGATAGAGATGGTGCCCAGGGTGGGTGACCATCTGCTGATTCTCGGTACGGCCGATAACGTGGAGCAGAAGCTGGAGCGTCTGCGCAACTTCTACGCAAAGGGGCTGGATAACGTGGGCTGGAACAAATACCGTTCCATAAGCGTGGCTTATGAGAATCAGGTGGTATGCAAGAAACGTAAATGAGATAGATGGAAAACGACAAAGTAATTGTTGCTATTGAGCTCGGGTCCTCAAAGATATCGGGCTTGGCCGGTCAGATACTGTTTGACGGCTCGCTTAAGGTGCTGGCATACGCAGGAGTGCCTTCATCATCATGCATCAGACATGGTGCAGTCTATAACCTGGAAAAGACAGGCAATGCCATCGTGGACGTGATCAACCGTCTGGAGGCGACCCTCTCTACACATATCCAGAAGGTTTATGTGGGTTATAACGCCAAAGGCCTGCGTTCGGTCATAAGCAAGGTGGAGCATAAGTTCGAGGAGGAGACGGTGGTAAGCCAGGAGGTGCTCGATGACATGTTCGACCAGTGCAGCGTGATTGAGTATGACGGTTATGTGAACCTGTATCAGGAGTCACAGGAGTATGTGGTGGACAACAAACGCACCACCGAGACCGATCCTATGGGTGTGGCCTGCCGCAAGCTTGAAGGCAACTACCTGAACATACTGCTCAAGAAGCAGGTGGCCGATTATATAGCTCAGTGCTTCAATATGGCACAGGTGGAGATAGTTGACGGATATGTAACCCCCATGATACAGGCCGATGCGGTTCTGACCGATGACGACCGTCAGCAGGGTTGCGCTCTGGTTGACTACGGTGCCGACACCACGACCGTATCGGTCTATAAGAACGGAATGCTCCGTTACCTGCGCGTGATTCCTCTGGGCAGCGCCCTTATAACACGTGACCTTTCATCTATTCTCAAGATTGAATTCGATCAGGCCGAGAAGCTCAAATGCACCTACGGCCTATGTAATCTGGTGGGTAACCAGGATGCCGTTGAGAGCATAGTGCTGAACGGAAAGAGCGTTACCCTCAAGGAGATAAGTGATATTATCGAGGCACGTAACGAGGAGATAGTACGTAACGTGCTGGCCCAGATCAAGCAGTCCGGTTTTGGCGAGGTGCTCTATGCAGGTATCATACTGACGGGCGGCGGATCACAACTGCGTCATCTGGAAAAGGTGTTCGAGCAGCTTTGTCACTCCATGCGTACCCCCAGGATCATTACCGAGCCCACATGCGGCGTTACATGGAACGAATCCAGATGGAGGCTGGGTGACGGCTCTCAGCTCTCACTGCTCTCCGTCATGGCCAAGGGCGACGAGAGCTGCTGCGAACTGCCCAAGATGGATGCAATTGACAATCTGGATGCCGAGAATCAGGATCAGGTGATACAGCAGAGCCTCTTTACCGACAACGGCGAGAGCGCCCAGGAGGAGCGTGACCGCAAGGAAGAGGAGGAACGCAGGGAGCGTGAGGCGCTGCAGGCTCAGATGGAGGCCCAGAAGGCGGCTGAGGAGGAGACCAAGAAATCCAACAACCGCACGAACCGTTTCAAGAGCTGGTATAACTCATTCCTGAATGCCAGCGAGACCTTCTTTGAG
>JBGURN010000042.1:0-2645 GCA_045131955.1 Bacteroidaceae bacterium | reverse complement strand
GGTTGATGATTTCGTCTGCCATGAAAGTATTTATTGAGTTGATAGTTTTAATGAGATTATTATATGTCGAAGCAACTGACAAAGGTAATACATTTTTTTCAGTATCCGCCCCTTGATTTTTATTTTTTTGCTGTAGCAAAAGAAGTTTTTTCTGCTCTGAAAAAAATATGTTGTATATTATGTTCTGTTTTGGAAAAAAGGTGTATCTTTGCCCAAATATATCTTAACGCTGAACAATTCATTATTAACCATTTAATAACTTTCATTGCAATGAGGAAACTTTTTACTTTATTAACCTTGTGTCTGCTGGCTGGTACAGCCCTGGCAGGCGAGATTGTCTTTGACCCGACTACCGATGTCGGTACATTCGGTGGCAGTGCCGGAGCTTTCTCTGTCTCGAAAGATGGCGTCACGATCAGTATCTCCAATGGTACTATCGCTACCGCCAGCAACATCACTGCTTACCGCATCTACAAGGGCCAGACGGCTACCTTCAGCAGTACTGTCGGTGAAATCTCAGAAGTTAAGTTTGAGTGCACGGCCTCTGGCGATGCCCAGTACGGTCCTGGTTGTTTTACTGCCAATGTGGGCACTTACACCTTTGCCGATAAGGTCGGTACATGGACTGGTGCTAACGAAACTATTGTCTTCACGGCAAGCCTCAATCAGGTGCGTGCTTCCAAGATTATCGTCACTGTAGGTGATGCTGGTCTTGTAGCTCCCGTGATCAAGCCTGCAGGCGGTACCTTCTTTGATCCCGTTGAGGTGACGATCACCTGCCCGACTCAGGGTGCCAAGATCTATTACACCACCAACGGCAGCAATCCCACCGCTAGCTCAACGCAGTACACTGGCGCTTTCACGCTGAACCAGAACACGACCGTGAAGGCTGTGTCGGTAAAGGATGGCGAGACCAGCGCTGTGGTAACCGCCGAGTTTGTCTTCTCGAGCGAGCGCATCGGTCTGGGCGCACTTGGCAGTATCGCTGACGATACCCAACTCGTTCTGGGCTATGATGCTACCGTGCTGAAGCAGGCTGGTACCACCATGTACGTGAAGGACGAGACCGGTTACGGCCTCATTTACGGCACCGTGGATCAGAAGTACGAGCAGGGTGATGTGATTGCCAAGGGTTATGGTGGCTTGAAGGTGACCTACAACGCCGAGCCCGAGCTGAAGAACCCGACCGGTTTCACTCCCAAGAGTGGCCACGTTGATCTTACTCCCGAAACGATTACCTGCTCTCAGGTAGGTCATACCTATTGGGCACACTATGTGAAGTTCAATAACGCAACGATCACCATGACCGATGCCAATAACGGTACCCTCAGCGATGCCAGCGGCAGCTGCCCGATCTATAACAAGACCTTCGGCATTGAGTTGCCCACCGACGGCAAGCCCTACAACGTCCATGCTATCGTAGCCTCCTACCAGCAAGGTGGCCAGGGCGATCCTGTTTATCAGGTTCTGCCCGTATTTATTGAAGGTTTCGAGCCGACTCCTCCCCCGGGCTCCGGTCTGGGTGACCTGCCTAACGTGCCCGACAACACGACGGTGACGCTGGAATATGACGCAACCGTTATCTGGCAGGGTGGTAATAACAACAACTACCTGTACCTGAAGGATGCCACTGGCTATGGCTTGGTATATGGTGGTGTTGGACAGACTTACACCATCGGTAATGTAATTCCCAAGGGTTACAGTGGCAAGAAGACCACCTACAAGGGCGAGCCCGAGTTGACCAATCCTGCAGGCTTCAAGGCTGCTTCCGGTACTGTTGGTCTAACTCCCGATGTAATTACCACCAGTGGCGTGAACAAGGGCAATTGGGCACACTATGTGCTTATCAAGAACGCCAAGCTCAATGCTGACGGAAATCAGCTGACTGATGCTGCCGGCACTTGCGAATTCTATAACGGCACATTCAACATCAAGCTGCCCACCGACGGTGCAGCCCACGATTGGTATGGTATTGTAGGCGTATTCAACAACTATCAGTTCCTGCCGCTCTCCTATGATGAGGCTCCCGCACCTCCCGAACCCGAGAAGCCCGTTCCCGTAATCAGCATCAATGAGCTCTACAGCCTGGAGAAGGATAAGCAAGGTCAGTTCACGACCCCGCTGACTGCCATTTACCAGAATGGTCCCCGCATGTATGTCCAGGATGCTGAGGGCGTTCAGACCCTGGTTTACGGTACTGTTCTTGGTGAGTTCGTCAATGGCGACCTCATCGTTGACGCTATCGCTAAGTGGAGCGAGTATCAGGGTGCCAAGCAGATGGTACCTGTTGAGAACTTCGTTCCTGCCGGCAAGGGTACCGAGGTTGAGCCCGATGAGCCCATGCCCATCGAGGAAATCTCTCAGGATATGGTTCACAGGTATCTGAGCTTCGAGGATGTTTACATCATCGAGGAAGATGGCAAGATCTATATTGTTGATGAGACTGGCCGTATCCAGTTGTTCGACCAGTTCGGTGTAGTTCCCGAGGATCTCGACTATAGTGTTACCCACTATGTAGAGGGCTTCCTGACCGTCTATAAGGGCGAGCTTGAGTTCTATCCCATCCTGATTGACGGTGGTGATCCCGATTGCGGTATCAAGGGTGACGTTAACAACGACAAGGAGATCAACATTGCTGATATCAA
>JBGURN010000041.1:0-10543 GCA_045131955.1 Bacteroidaceae bacterium | reverse complement strand
TCGCCCGAGCAGGACCACAGTCCGGCTGTAAGCAAGGTTATGAGAGAGAAAACAATCTTCTTTCCTGTCATGACGGTTTATCAGTCTTCGAGAGAAATTTCCTTGTTATCGGCTACGATATTTACCCAACCCTGAACGGTGCAGGTAATCTTGTCAATCTTAGCCTTCTTGAGTGTGAATGTGTACTCGTATGTATGACCGGGATACCAGCGGGTAATGGCTGCTCCCTGAGTCTGGTTCTTCTCATTGTCAACGGTAGTAGCGACAATCTCACTCAGTTTCTTTACGATGTAATACTGGTTGTTGTCACCTGTAACGATGGTAATTCCTACATAGTCGTCATCGTTGCTGCCGCGTACAAGACCCTGAGGAACTACCGCATAGGTGAACTGTGTTCCGGCTGCATTGCTTACCATCTCCAACTGACCGGGTGTTCCTGTAGGAGTAACCAGACCGTTACCCATCTGAACCTGACCCTCGGTATGGATCTGGGTAATGTAAACCTTGCTGCCAGCAAAGTTAACCTTGTCTGCACCGTCAGTAGTCTGCAGTTTTACGATGACCTTACTCATCATATGCTGGTCGGTGATATTGATATTGTCACTAGAGGCACCAATGGCAGGTGAAAGGGCGTCTTCATATCCTTTTGCTGTATCATAGACGGGCTCCTGAGTCATGGGAGCGCCCCAGTGAGGATCGGTCGATTCGGCATCACCTGCAGTGATTACAAAATAATCCTTGGTCGGAGTGGTTTCAATCGTAGTGTTTTCATCTACCGTACGGAAGTGATAGTATGACTTGTTGCTCTCAAAGTACCAGTCTGTATCCCAACCGCCGTTACCGTTAGCGGTCAGGCTTGAAGCCTTGTCGGTATAGTTACCGTCCCAGTTCTTGCCTTCATAGTCATCGGTTATTGTGGGGCTCTCATCAAGCAGGCGGTAGAGATCAAAATCCGTGCTTGCTTCGTGTGACTGAGAGTCATAAATGCTATTAAGAGTGATACGGGCGTTTGAAGGATTGAAATTGGCCGATGTCACCTCAACCCAAGGCTCAACCACTGCAGTCACGTTCATGACCTGGGTCTTGCCTACGGTGATCTGGAAGTTATAGTTCAGGCCCTGCTCCATGATGATCTTGTCTGCATCCTTCTTGTTCATGCCGGAAGCATTCTTCAAGGCATCATACATCTGAGCCTGTGTAATGTAGTAACGGTTGTTGTCGATGGTGAATGTCAGCATATTTGTGGTTGCGGTCTTGCTGATTTCGTAATCAGGAAGGATCTGTGCCATCAACGAGTATGTTGCACCGGCTGCAGTAGTAATAACAGCCATCTTGTCAATGTTACCAGGGGTTACTGGTGACCATGTGCCAGTCTTGAGGTCCAGGTTACCTGATACGGGAACGTTCAGCACCTGTACGTTGGATTCACCGTCGAACGCGAACGGGGCGGTTTCAAATCCATCACCCTTAACCAGGTTGACGGTGATACGGCTCATTGCATGTTTGAAAATAAGGTGTCCCTTGTCAAACTTGCCGGGGCCGGTTACATCGGCATCGTCCCTGAGACGGAACTGCATCTGACCGTCTTCAAGGTTTGAACTGTAAACCGGGTATTTTTCGTTTGTGAAATCATACCTGTAAACGCCGTCATGGCCACCATCCTGAATGTTGTTACTGTAGGTCAGGTCCTCGTTAGCAAGGGTCGCGGCGGTCTGTTCGGTTGAGACGACCCAGTTTATCTTTTCATTCTCGGGAGACTCGGTGAACCATCCGTCGCCTCCGGAAGTCAGTTTATTTTCAACAGTCACTCCGTTGTTTGTTACATTGGTCTTTTCGGGTACTGCAATGGCAAATACTGAGAGCATTGCGGCACGGCCGAAAGCATCGTCCCAGTAACGGATATAGGCTCCGTCGGTGGAGATGTCAGAATACTCCTTACCGGAAGCGGCTGCAGATGCTGTAGCGACGGTACGGGTGTATTTGGCGGCTGTTCCGTTCTCACTTTTTATGCGCATGGCAATCTTGGTCGATGCGGTGAAACCGGCACGTGTCATGGGAGTGTGGTTCTCCTCAACGGAGAATGAGATTGCAGTCTTGCTGCTGGGATCGATATTCTCGATATCGTCCTTGATGTCACTTGTACATGCTGATGCTACCAGTAAGGCGGCTAATGTCAGCGGTCGGAAAAGAACTTTCATTGTATAATTGTTTTTGTTTTGATTCTGTTTTGTTATTGCTCAAGGTTTGTCTCAAGCGATCCGAACACATCGGCCCACGGGGTGAGTTCCGCAGTGCAGTCTATCGTGAGCGGATAGAACTCGGATATCTTCATTATATAGGTGTAGATGTTGTTTGATTTCCATTCAAAGGAGGTTATGTCATCATCCTTGACCGGCACATCGGTATAGTGGATTGTCTTGGCGGCCTTGTCATAGATGATATGGCCGTCGGGACTCGTAAAGTCGCTCTCGTAATCCAATCCATAGACATCGAACGATATGGTCATGCGGACTCCTGACTGCGGTATCTGCAGCATGCCGCCGGGGCATTCGCAGTAGTAGGCATGGGCCCTGTCAACTGCCGCGTTCAGGTCTCCCCTCAGAGTGTTGCCGGTCTCCAGGAGGACCTTCCCGGCATCATCGGCAGCCTTGACAGTCGATGTGAACGTACCGTGAAGCATATCGCTGTTTGCCAGGTCGGCAGTATAGCCCCGGCCCTGGGTGATGAAGTCATCCGATACAACCTTAACCTTTAAGTTATAGATCTGGAATACATCCGGAGTCTCCTTGCGGTAGGTGTTGTAAACGGCAAAACGCACCTTTGACGTGAAATGGTGGAACGGAAGCGCCACATACCTGTCATACAGTGTGGTGGCACCGTTCTGCGTGCGGTCCTTGTTTATCAGGGCGTTACCGTTAAGCAGGTCCGTATCGTTATTGTTCGAACCGTCGGGGCATCCCACCTGTGCAGGCATATAGGGCTCGGCTCCCGCGCTCAGCACTCCGTCACTGCTGGTCTGGTATATGAATGAGACCGATTCAGGGATGGTGAGTTCAGCGTCTGTAAGGGTAAAGCCCGATATCACGTCATGAGGCGGACAGGGACTGATGGCATAGAACCGGTATGGGAACGCATTGGTATCCCAATAGCGACGCACCTGGGTCTTGTAAAATCCGTCGGCTGTGGAACCCACATAATCCCAACGTGACAGGTTTGCCCATGTGTCGACATCATATCGGACCTCATAACGGTCCATGACGGTATACTGTCGGCTCCCGCCGAATCCCTTCCAGCAGCTTACCAGGAAGCCCTGGGTAAGATAGCTGGTCTGTGAGGCACGGGTCACCGGTGCACTTACCGCATTCTGATAGAACCGCATGGGTATCTCCTCATCGGCCGTCCGCTCCGGAGTGATTTTTGAATCAAAGGAACAAGCGGTGAGACCGGCACAAACAAGTGCGCCGATCCACCGGATCAATATGTTCTTATGATTAGTATTCGTTCTCATTGAGATCGTACTCCACAACAGTAGCGCCATCAAATACGATAGGATATACTGTAGGATTGGCGGGAACAGTAGGATCGTCTACGTCAATGTCAGTACTCTGAGGATCTGTTGTTCCTGTTGAGTTCTCGGTGATCTTGAATGTGTAGGTGTATCTGGTGTTGGGCTGCCATGCTGCGATATAGTTTGCACCATCCTTGGCAGGTACATATACACGGGCATCGGTCACGGTAATCTCCTCACCGTTATCCTGGGCAATCAGCTTGTATGATACATGGAAGGTGAAACCTGTCTCACTGTCTTCAGGCTGGGCCACGGGATAATATACTGTGGGAGAAACTGCGTAGGTCTGGGTTGTCGGATTCTCGATATCCTCAGGAATTACGCTGTACTCGGTACCGGTTACGGGAGCAGTGTAAGAGGCAACGCCGTTACCTGCACCGGGAATGGCGAACACGAGGTTGTCATCGGTCTGGGTGGCACCAGTAAAGTTTACGGTTGCCGTAGGAACGTTGATATCGGATGCGAAATCGATGGTTGCAGCGCAATCGGTATAATAGTCGGTCTTGGTGTAGGTCTTGGATGTGCCGCTGCCGGTCACCTTGGCAGGTGTAGCCTGGATGCCGTTGTCAGTGGGGGTTACATTGATGATCTCAACCTTGTAACCGCGTACATTCTCATAGAAGCGCAGGTTGACCTGAGCACCCAGATGCTTGAATTTGAGCTTTACATCCTTAAGCTCGGCGTTGGTAGCCACGGCTCCTGCATAGATGAACTCCTGCAGTGAAGCGTTATCGTAACCGGCTACCTGAGCGCTGTTGGCCACTTTGATGAGTCTGTCGTGCTCAACGAAAGTAACGCCGCTCTTGCGGTAAGGTGCATATGCATAGAATTCCGTGTAAGTGTAAGCCAGGTCCCAATATCTCAGATACTGGTTCGGATTGGCTGACATGTAGTCAGTCTGGGAATCCTTATAGAAACCGGCTGTTCCGTTATAGCTGTACTCCGATGTTCCCAGATTCTCGTAGAACCAGGGTGATGTGTGGTCAGTCTCACTGCCCGCATTATTTTTCCAGGTCGATGCGCCGGACTTTTCATAACCCTTGGCAGTACCGTCAGAATAACCTACAAGATAGTTGTTCATAACGTTCTTGGAGCCCGATGAACCAGTCTTGTAAGCCCAGACACCAAAGTTGTAGTGTCCCAGGTCCTCAAGGTTAGTAGCACGGGTGATGTTTTTCTTCTCTACGCTGAAAGCTATAGGAGCCTCACCATCGTTCCTTGTCTTAGGACTGTTTACCAGTTCGTCACTGATGCAGCCGGCCAAAGCTACTGTAGCGACTAACAGAATCATTGATTTTCTCATAATTAAATGCATTTATATTATTTGTTTCTTAAATCTCAAATTCCCAATATACCTCATCATAATCCTCTACGGTAGGAATAAAGAGGCTTCCGGTGTTTGCCGGTCCCGGGTCGGGAGGAGTGAGCTGCGAGCAGTCAATCCAAACCGTAAGTATGCCTCCGTGAGCCTGTGAGCGGCACTGGTCGGTCACATCGAACTCATAGGTCATGATACCGTTGTTATTCCATATCAGGTCAAAATAGAGGTAGTTCTTAAGGCTGGTGCGGGTTCCGTCGTACATGGCGCCGGCACGGGTGTAGGGCTCGTTGTCGCAGAGTCCGAATGTGGTTAGCTTAGCGCCTATCACGTCACTCTTGCGGCCTTTTACCATGAGGTCTTTCTTCATTCTGGTGTTGAAATAGACCACGGCCGGTTTGTTGCCTGTGTGACCGGTATTCACGTTGGTGGAGCTGGCCATCGACGAGAGGGCGGCGTTTCCGTTCACGCCCTTGATCCTTCCCTCCTCGTTGTTGTAAAGGACGAACTGTACCAGATAGATATATACCAGCGGACGCAGCTTAGTCTCTATACGCTTTATGTATATATCCTCGACGGGATCATACTCATAGTCGTTCAGGTCCGATGATATATAGATGTTCTCCGGGTAGGCTCCATAGAATATCTCAGGCTGATTGAGCAGGCCTAAGGCTCCGGTGGTATCGGCATCGGAACCTCTTGTTCTGGAGAGTATGCTCCTGGAGAGGCCGCGTGTGCCGGTCGTAGTGGCCGTGACTGAGTCTATGGTCTCATTCATGACAACCACCTGTGTTCCGTCCTTGGAGTCTATGTCACTGTAGAACAGCATATCATAATAGCCGAACAGGAAATAGCGGCGGAACCTGTTGGTACGGATGCTGAACGCATCGTCGTTCAGATGAATGGGTGTGGGGTTCTCACCTTTATAATAGCGGTGTACCTCATAACTGGACGGTGTGGTGTAACCTATGTTTCCCCAGATGGAGTCATCCTTTTCATCCCATCCGTAGTACCAGTTCTCGTCAAGTGATATATTATTATCCCAGATTATGCTGAGTTGGGTTTCGATCTTGGGCAAGAGCATATCGAGCCCCTGTCCGGGAAGATGAAGAGGAGGCTCGATGCATGAATCCGCCATGCATATGGCTACGGCCACAGGGATAAGTACCTTATGTATTTTGTTAAGCAACGCTTTCATCGTATCACCTCCTTTCTCTTTCTGTAAATGATATCATAAGTCAGGTGTATTCCGGCATTGGTCGGACCCAGCCAGATGAAACGGTGGTTGCGCTCCGTGAAATCACTTGCGCTGCCATGATAGTTATAGTAGTAAAGGCCGTCCTCCACTCCGTTCAACGGGTTACCATACACATAGGGGTCATATCGGGTCACGAATACGCCCAGGCTCAGGCTAAGTTCAAGACGCAGGTTGCCTTTCTTGTTCAGAGGCCGTGTATAGCCCAGACCCAGACCGGCACCGCCACCTTCACCTTCCCAACCTTTCTCCTTGTTGAATCCTATGCCGTAGACCGTTCCTTCGGCGTATGCGCTCAGGTAAGTTCCCAGGAACTCTCCCCCGCCCTTGAAATAACGGCGTACCTCCAACTGGCCGTCACGTACCTGGAAGAACTTGTAGTCATCCCAATGACGGTGGTTGGTAAATGTGAATCCTGCATTGAAGGTATAATGTCCGTCAAGCGGATAGTACTCAAGCTGTACGTTGGCGCCGGGTGCGAATCCGAACTGAGGAACGAACATCAGGTCATGTATGAGGTTGGTCCTGATGGCCACCATATGACGGCGGGTATACTCCTTGGGGGGAGCCGGAGCGAAATAGGGCTCGAAATGGAGGTCGGGGATGGTGCCGATGCTCATATCGACCGTATCGATCTTAATACCCTGCATGACATGGAGCGGATGGGGTGCGTACCACATCACCACGCGGCTCTGGCGCAGCTTGGGGAAATAGACCTCGAGCAGACGTTTCCATGTGCGTCCGCCGTTCAGGGCTTTCAGTTTCTCCTTGCACAGGCGCTCGTCACCGTTGCACTCCTTCCATATATCAGCTACCACACCCGCTTCGGGGTCATCGGCCTGTTTCATGAGAGTTACCAGGTAACCGTAATCCTCGGTTATGAAGTTGGAGCTCATGGAACCCTCCGATATCTTGAGGTCCGAATCACCCCTGAGGAACTCGATAAGGCGTCGGGTGCGCTCGCGGCTCAGACGGACGTTATTGTCATAAGGACCCTCGGGCGATGCGGCACCCTTTACGATTACGCCGCAGAGCACAAGGTCCATCTTCTTGATCATGGGGACCAGGGTGTCATTGAAATATGCCACGAACGGGTCGGTGGGCATGAGTTCAGTGCGGTTCACCTTGAATCGCAGACCACGAGCCACATGATCGAACAGTGAATCTGATATCTCAGGAGGATTGGTCGTGAATCTGTCCGCTACATAGACAAACGGACAGTCTGGCAAAGGATGGAATTCTACATTGCCAGTCGACTGAGCCTTCATAGGCAGAGTCCGGGAAAGGGCTATAGTACAAACACAAACAAACAGTATTAGTTTGTAAACAAATTTGTGCACTTCAGGTTAAAAATTTTGTAACAACTTCCTATGTTATCAGAAAAGGTGCACAAAACTACCTAAAAACACGCTTAGGATATACTACAGACGCATAATCAAACCAAACAATATTAAAAATGCCTTAAAATCCCGCGTTAAAAAGTTCTAACAGAATTCTGAAAACTGATACAGTAGGGACGGTTCTTAATGTTGCAGTTTTCCGGGAAAACTGCAACATTAAGAACCGTCCCTATTGTGTTAGTTTTTTGTTAGAGCTTTATATCCAGACTCTTAAGGTCGGAGTCGAGCGATGAACCGCCGTAGAGGATGCGGTAGTTACCCGGGCGGAACTTGAGTCCGTCGGTAGCCTCGTCATAGGCGCTGAACGCATCCTTGTTAAGATCGATGGTCACGGTCTTGGTCTCACCTGCAGCAATGTTCACGCGGGCGAATCCTGCCAGTGACTTGATGGGTGCGCCGGCATCGTCAAGTGACTTGACATAAACCTGGATAACCTCATCGCCGTCAATCTTACCGGTATTGGTGACAGGAACGGTAACGGTCATGTTTTTGGCCTTGCCTGCTGTCTTGGCGTCACCGTAACTGAATGTGGTGTAGCTCAGTCCGTAACCGAAAGCATACAGGGGCTCACCCTTGAAGTAACGGTAGGTGCGGTTCTGCATGGAGTAGTCCTGGAAATCGGGCAGCTGGTCGGTCGATGCATAGAAGGTGACCGGCAGACGTCCTGCGGGGTTGTAGTCACCGAACAGCACATCGGCAACAGCCTCACCGCATGCCTGACCGCCGTACCAAGCCTGGAGCAGAGCGTCATACTTATCCTCCACATTACCGAATCCGATGGCACTACCTGATACGTTGACCAGGATGACAGGCTTGCCGGTAGCATCAAGCTTGGCAAGAAGCTCCTGCTGAACCTCGGGGAGTTCGATGCTTGAACGGTCGTGTCCCTCACCCTCTATGTCCGATGAGATACCGCTTACCATTACAATCACGTCAGCCTTGGCAATCTTCTCCACAACCCTGTCAAAGTCAACGGGACCGCGGCTGTAGATATCGAATGAGAATGAAGCCGAACGTGCCTCGGGTTGTGAGAGCTCGATAGATATCTCATAGGTCTTGCCTTTCTCAACCTTGAAGGTGGTGGCAGCAGCTGCACCACGGCCGAATCCGCCAAATCCGCCGAATCCACCACGGCCTGCCTGACCCTGGTTCTCGACGATGGTCTTGCCATTCAGCTTGAAGGTGTAACGTGAGCTTCCGCGTACATTATAAATCATGTCGCCGGTATAATCGGCGGTAAAGCTACCTGTATACTTGGCTGAGAATCCGGTCATGTTCACACCGTCAACCCACGGGCAGTCCTCATGTGCCAGAGCGGGTGATGTGGTGTTAAGGCTCAGAGGCTCGTCATAGTCAACAGTGGCAACCACACCACCGGTCCAGTCAAGAGTATTGAAGTACTCTGCATGGAGGCCCTTGCCGCCGTTGATCTGTGATACGTAGTGGGTAGTAATGGAAGCGGCATTCAGGTCACAACCCTTCTCATAGATGATCTCAGCGGAGGGAGCAGCCTCACGTATGCCGTCCAGTATGGTCTTGGTGTTGGCAGCTGACGGATAACCGTTGTAGTTACCCAGAATGACGCGGGCGTCATCGGCATTAGGACCGACAACCGCAATCTTCATATCCTTACGGAGCGGGAGGATGTTATCCTTGTTCTTAAGCATAACCACAGCCTCGTGAGCGGCCTTGCTGGCCAGAGCAGTGTGCTCGGGGCTGCTCAGCTGCTCGAGTCCCAGGTTTGCCCATGGCAGGCTCTCGGGAGCATCGAACATACCCAACTCAAAGCGGGCCTTGAGTATACGTTTTACATTCACGTCGATATCGGCCTCGGTAATGAGACCCTGCTCGATGGCCTGTGTGAGTGAACGGTAACTGGTTCCGCACTCAATATCGGCACCTGACAGGACTGCGTCGGCCGATGCGCTTGCGGCATCCTTGTGTGTACCGTGCTGACGGGCGTTGAAAAAGTCACCTATGGCACCGCAGTCGGTTACGACCAGACCCTTGAAATTCCATTTGTTACGCAGGATGTCCTGCAGCAGACGGTTGCTGGCACAGCAGGGATCACCCTCATAACGGTGATAAGCACACATGACCTCCTGAACGTTACCCTCCTCAACCAGGCTCTTGAATGCCGGCAGGTAGGTCTCCCACAGGTCACGACCCGATACAGTCACGTCAAACTGGTGACGCAAAGGCTCAGGACCGCTGTGAACTGCATAATGCTTGGCGCATGAATGCAGTTTGTAGTATTTGCTGTCGTTACCCTGCATACCCTTTACGGTCTGGGTACCCATGACGGCGTTCAGATAAGGATCCTCACCCGGAGTCTCCTGACCGCGTCCCCAGCGGGGATCACGGAATATATTCACGTTGGGGCACCAGAACGATAGTCCCTGATGCCATATGCTGCCGTTAGGCTGAGTCACGCCAAGCTGATGATGGTCAGTGGTGTTCCAAACGGCACGGGCCTCATCGGATACGGCTGTGTATATCTCATACTGCTGGGGTGCATTGAAGGTAGCACCCAAGGCAATCACCTGCGGGAATACGGTAACATCATCATAACAGATACCGTGGCAGGCCTCGTTCCACCAGTTGTAGGCGGGGATGTCCAGTCTGTCAATGGAGATGGAACCGTTCTGCATGAGTCCAACCTTCTCCTCCAGGGTAAGGAGGGAGAGCAGGTTGTCAACCCTTTTCTCAAGTTTGAGCTTGGGATTCTGGTAAGGGTATTCGTACTTGGTCTGCTGGCATCCTGCAAGCAGCAGGGATGCGGCCAAGGTCAATAGGAGAAGAGTTTTTTTACACATAATATTGTGACAGATTGATTGAATAATCATGGATTAGACAAATCTACGCATTTTTTTGTAATTTTGTTCAGGTAATGGTGCTGCCGCCGGGCTTTGCCCGGACAGCTTAATAGGGAAGCCGGTGACAATCCGGAACTGTGCCCGCAGCTGTGTACTCCATAACGGCTCCGAATCATACGCCATTGT
>JBGURN010000040.1:0-1799 GCA_045131955.1 Bacteroidaceae bacterium | reverse complement strand
CATCAGGTTACTATATACTACTATTTCTTATCACTTGATCACCTTAACGGCGCTGGTGGTGCCGTCGGTGTAGGTGGTAACGACGATGGTCAGGCCATTAGCCTCGGTTACCTCCTGGCCAGCCAGGTTGAAGTAGCGTACGCCAGCAACGGTCTTACCGTTCATCATCTCGCTGATGCTCGTGGGAGGCTCGGGCTCAACAACGAACTCATAAGCGATCGGCTCGCTGGGGAGCTTGTTGGGAGCTACGGCATAAGCCTCAACGCGGTGCTTTCCATCACCCTCGAATGACAGGATATCCTCATAGATAGCCCACTCGGTGTACTCTTCCTCACCGGGATAGAGGATGCGATAGTAAATCACACTGCCCTCATCGGTGGGAAGGATCTCAACAAAGTAAGCGTGGATACCGTCGGTGGTGTAGCCGTTGAAGACGGGAGCACCAGTCTTCTCGGTGGGATCAACGGGAGGAACATCATCGGCCAGCGTAGTGAAGGCAATGGTCTCGGTCCAACCACTGGTGAGACCCTCGGCGTTAACACCCTGTACCTCAACCTCGTAGTTGGTCTCAGGATTCAGGCCATCGATGGTGTAGGGGCTGGTAACACCCTCAACAACGATCCACTCATTGGGCTTACCCATGGTCAGACTGATGTCGTCGATGTTCAACCAGAACTGGTCGGTCACGTTGTAGTGACGGATAGCGAAGTAGCCTTCCTCACCTGCGCGTGAACTCAGGTCGAAGGTGTACTCCTTATAAGTACCGGTAGCAGTTATGTCCTCGCCAATCTGAGTCCAGTTAACCTTGTCGGTCGAAACAAATACACCGAATACCTCAGCTGCATAGCTGGGATCCTGGCCAGCAGCCCAGAATGACAGGGTGCCATCGAGCTTAACCATCGGCGAAATCAGCCAGTTGTCAGGAGTCAGAGCAAGACTCAGATCATTGTCATAGCTTGCAGATGCAATGAGGCCTTCACCACCGTGAGCAGTCATGCGACCAGAAGTCAGACCAGTGTTGTTGAAGTAGGTCCAGTTGTTGCCGTCACCATCAGCATCAACAAGCTCCCAGAGAGCCATCTGCTCCTCATTCTCGAAGTCCCATTCGATAGACTCAACATCTACAGCCTCTCTGTAGCGCACGTTCCAAGCTACATTCTCGGCATCCTCCCACTCTACAACAGCGCTGGTAGCAGCGGGGGTAGCGGTAACGTTCTCGGGCATTGCTGCAGCAGGAGCCGAGAGAGTGATGTAGTCAATCAGGACGCGCAACTGGTCATAGCAGTCATAGTGACGGATAGCGAAGTAACCATTGCCACTGTAAGCGCTCAGGTCAACGGTGTACTCGGTCCATTCGGTGGGAGGAGTGATCATGTCGCTAATGGGCACAGCTGCCTCAATTGCCTCAACGGTCAACTCATCACCAAGAATCAAGAATACCTGGAAGTTGTCAGGATAGGTGTATGAGTAGTTCTCTGCAAAGAACTTCAACTCACCACCCAGGGCAACATTGGGCGAAATCAGCCAGTTGTCGGGATACAATACCGTACCACCATAGTAGCTACGGGAGGTAAGGCTCTGATAGCCACTATATGCATAGTAGTCATCGATTTCCCAGCAATAGCCATCACCGTCAGCATCATAGGTTGCCCAACCAGCAAAGTCTTCTTCAGTCTCGAAGTCCCATACATAGTCGGTCATACCCCTCGTGGGCATGCTGAAAGTGCCGTCTAAGCCCTTCATTGACTTGAGTACTCTCGTGTCAAGCTCGCGGTCAACCTTAGCAGCTCTGTTCCTCA
>JBGURN010000039.1:0-2834 GCA_045131955.1 Bacteroidaceae bacterium | reverse complement strand
CCTGAATTCCGCCGTGCAATATGTTCTGCCAGCTCTCAAAGTTATGATTGGGCTTGAACTTGGTTACTATATAATCACCGTCCTCATAGAACTCCTGATGAAGTCCGATGGGATTGTTGGGGCTGCAGACAAAGCAGTTATAGCCTTCTGTGCCTATCCAAGGATTGATAATCTTGCGAAGGTTCATTTTTTATCGGTTTTATTGTCGTTTTTCTTGTCCTGATAGAGGAATCGGCGGATCTTGTGCGTAGCGGTCTTGCTGAAAGGCTCTTTCATGACCTCCACGTCCTTGATCTTGAGGAACTGGCTGACCTTTGAGTTGACAAACTCCAGCACATCCTTCTTGCGGCGTTCCAGGTTCTCAAGGAATTTCTCCTGACCCTCCAGGTTCCAGTCTATGACGCCGTCGTTGAACTGAACAAGCGCCACGAGCTGTCCCTGGCGCGAAATTACAATAGATTCGCTTACGTCGCCAATATTATTGATTACACTTTCAATCTCCTCGGGATAAATGTTTTCGCCCGATGCCCCTATGATGACGTTACCCGAACGGCCGTGGATGTAGTATCGGCCCTTCTTGTCAACGCTGGCTATATCGCCGGTACGCATCCAGCCGTCATCGGTCATGACAGCCCTGGTGCGTGCGTAGTCCTTGTAATATCCGAGCATCACGTTGGGACCTTTGACCTGCAGCTCGCCCTGTCCGGTCTCGGGGTTGACATCGGCCAGACGTACCTGAACCTCAAACGACGCGGTGCCGGTGCTGCCCAGATGGGTGCGCTTGGGGCCTGCATCGCATATGAGCGGTGCGGTCTCGGTCAGGCCGTAGCCGATAGCGTAGGGGAAATGTATGTGACGCAGAAAATCCTCAACCTCGCGGTCCAGTTTGGAGCCTCCAACACCAAAGAACCTCAGACGGCAGCCGAACTGTTGCTTTACCTTCTTGCCCACAAGGAAATAGAGTACCCTGGGGAAGTGCTTCTTGAGATAGCGCAGGTATTTGCTGGCCGCGATTGTGGGGAATATCTTGCCACGAATGACTTTTTCAATGATAAGAGGAACCGACAGCATGGTAGTTGGGCGGATCTTCTTGAGCGCATCGGCCAGAATGGTCGGTGTAGGCGGTTTCTGTATGTAATAGACGGTGGCACCCACGCTGAAGGGATAAAGCATTCCGATGCTCATCTCGTAGGTGTGAGCCAGCGGCAGGATGGACAGGAACACGTCCTTATGGCTTATCTTATGCGCATGCCAGGCCTCGAGTATGTTGGCGCAGAAATTGCGGTGGCTGAGCATGACGCCCTTGGCGTTGCCTGTTGTGCCCGATGTGTATATGATGGCTGCTATATCCATGGGTTCGGGCAGTTTGCCGCGTCCGTCACAGGTATATCGGTCATCCTCGGCCTTGATGAGCTCGAATGTGTTGATGTCGATGATCAAATGTAGCCTCTCAATAGCCTCTGGACTTATTTTTGCCATCTGCTTGCGTGATACGAATATTGCCTTCGCTCCGGAATGAGAGAGGATATTCTCAACCTCATTGGGCGAAAGTTCGGGCAACATGGGCACTGCGATGCGTCCGTAGGCCGTTATGCTGAAAAATGCGACTGCCCAGTTGGGGTTGTTCTCCGAGAGGATGGCTATCTTGTCATCGGCATTGATGCCGAATGTGGAGAACCGGCCGGCCATCTTGTCACACTCCTCCTTGAAAAGCGAGTAGGTGATGAGGCGTCCGCCATCCACATAATTTGATACGATACGGTTCCGGTTGACTGTCGTGGTGTAGCTGAATACATCTGCCAGCGTACTGAATCTGTGTCTCATCTGATGGTATTAACGTGTGATGTATTTCTCGGGATGACGTGCTCCCAGGTTCATTTTCTCATAAATATCCTGTATGCGGCGGGTGTCGGCATTGGCATCGGAAGTGAGTTCCACCTTCCGGTTTACCTCGATGTGCTTGCGTTTCCAGTCGAAATAGCAAAGATAAACGGGTATGCCGGCGGTCGTTGCAATGAAATGGTAGCCGGTTTTCCAGCGTGCCACAGGCTTGCGGGTGCCCTCAGGGGCGATTGCAAGGTGCATTATATCTTTCTTGTCCATCTCCCTGATGACCGAACGGACTACGGCTGTAGGGTGTTTGCGGTCTACAGGTATGCCTCCGATGGCTCTCAGGATCCATCCCAGGGGAGGGAAGAACAGCGAGCTCTTGACCATGCAGTAGGTCTTGCCGCCGATTGAAATGTAAAACAGGTATGCCACTACAAAATCCAGAAGTGACGTGTGAGGCACTCCAAGAAGTATGCATTTAGGCTCAGGGGGAAGGAACGGGCCGGTTGTCCAGCCCCAGACCTTAAGGATAAAGGTGCAGAATTTTCTCCACATGTTGGTTTAAGTCTCGTTTGTTGGTTTTCAGGCCGCAAAATTACCCTCTATATATATAATAACCGGTTAACTATATATAATTGTGGTAAAAGACACCACATTTGTGGCGAAAAACACCGTTATGTGGCGAATTAAAGCCCAATTCTTTTTAATTTTGCAGCCGTTTAAGCAATACTTGGTAATGACTAAATCATACGAGGAGATTAACGAGAAGATCCGCAAGGGTAAGGCCGTGGTGCTGACTGCCGAGGAGGTATCGGAAATGGCCAAGACCATGAAGCCCAAGGAGATTCTTGAAAAGGTCGATGTGGTATCGACCGCAACTTTCGGCGCCATGTGTTCAAGCGGCGCGATCCTGAACTTCGGTCACGCGAACCCGGCTATACGTATGGAGCGTATTGAGCTGAACGGCGTGCCTGTAAGCGGCGGTCTGGCTGCTGTCGATACAT
>JBGURN010000038.1:0-10289 GCA_045131955.1 Bacteroidaceae bacterium | reverse complement strand
GCCATGGTCAGTCCAGTTCACCAGGTCATCCGATGATATTATGTTTACATTCTTGCAATCCGAGTAATCAAAAGCACCGGTAATGGGCTGCCCGTCAGTGGAACGGTACAGATGGTCATCGGTCATGTAGATGTACATTCTGTCTCCCACTACCATACCGAACGGGTCGGCACCGAACTTGTGTCCCATGAGGGGGTTGTGGTACTCGGCTGTGCGTGACACAGACTTATAGGCCTTGGCTCCGCTGGTGATGGTCAGGGCGTCGAAATCGGCCTTGATCTGTTCATTGGAACGGGTGTTGGTCGATTTAAGCTCCGGATAGGAGAATGTCACGCTGTCAACCAGCGCGGTGTTGAGCGTGTCCCTGCCCTCCAAGGTAAAGAGAAGCATGGAACCGTCACTCCTGAACGCCATACTGTCCGTCTCATAGACGGCATAATCGCGCGATGCGCCCCCACTCCAGACTGAGAGGGAACGCGCCTGCTGCGCCGACATGGAGCCGCTGAGGAGCAGAGTGAGTAAAAGTGATACAGTCTTCTTCATAAAAAACAGGTCAAAATAAATATCAGATGCCGAGGTCCTTCTTAAATCCGTCTATCTTCTTGAGTGCATCGGCCTGCACCTTGAGGTAATCCTTCTTGCTTGCCATGGGGAGCTTGGCCTCCATGTAGAACTTGATCTTGGGCTCGGTACCCGACGGGCGTACCGATATCTTGTCACCGGCAGCGGTGAAATACTGCAGCACGTTCGAGGGCTCGGGCATATCCAGGTCCGTAACCTTGCCTGAGGCATCGGTCTGCTTGAGCAGCTTGAAGTCCTTTATGAGCACCACCTTCTCACCTGCCAGAGTCTTGGGCGGGTTGGCACGGAACTGCTCCATCATGGCCTTTATCTCATCGGCACCGCTCTTACCGGGCTTTACCACGCTTACTGCACCCTCCTGTGAGAATCCGTACTCCTGGTAGGCATCCAGCAGCAGGTCCCAGAGGGTCTTGCCGTTCTCCTTGGCCCATGCGGCGATCTCAGCCATCAGCGAGCAGGCCGATACGGCATCCTTGTCACGTACAAAATCCTCAGCCAGGAAACCGAAGCTCTCCTCACCGCCTCCGATGTAGTGCTTGCCCTTGGCGTTCTCATCGGCAATGACCTTGGCAATCCACTTGAATCCGGTGTAGCAGTCAAACATCTCAAGGTTGTTCTTCTCGGCGATGCGGCTTATGACCTCAGTGGTAACGATGGTCTTTACGATATACTCCTTACCGGTCATCTTGCCAAGCTTGGTGTACTGTGTTATGATGTAGTAGAGGAATATCATTGCGGTCTGGTTACCGTTGAGCAGGGTCAGCTCACCCTTGTCATCACGGCAGGCCACACCCAGACGGTCAGCGTCGGGGTCCGATGCCATAACGACGTCGGCATTCAGCTTGCGTGCCAGGGCCAGAGCCATGGTCAGAGCCTCGGGGTACTCGGGGTTGGGTGATACCACGGTCGGGAAGTTGCCGTCCGGAATCATCTGCTCGGGAACGCAGTTCACGTTGGTGAATCCCCACTGTTTGAGTGAGCGCGGTATCATGACGCGGCCGCATCCGTGCAGCGGAGTGTATACTATGCAGAGGTCGTGGTTACGCTTAACCAGGGCGGGATCTATGCAGATACCCTCGATGGCATCCAGGTAGGGTTTATCGACCTCCTCACCTATGATCTGGATAAGCGCGGGGTTACCCTTGAACTTTATGTCCTGGACCTTGACCTTGGCAACCTCATCGATTATGCCGGTATCATGCGGGGCGAGCACCTGTGCGCCGTCCTCCCAGTATGCCTTGTAGCCGTTGTACTCGCGGGGGTTATGGCTGGCAGTCACGTTCACGCCGCTCTGGCAGCCCAGATAACGGATTGCGAACGATACCTCAGGCGTGGGGCGCAGGTCATCGAACAGATATACCTTGATGCCGTTGGCGCTGAATATGTTGGCTACGGTCTCGGCGAACAGTCGTCCGTTGTTGCGGCAGTCATGTCCCACTACGACCGATATCTCCTTACGCTCCTTGAAGTTCTTGTTCAGATAGTTGGCCAGGCCCTGGGTAGCCATACCCACGGTGTAGATATTCATGCGGTTGGTACCTGCGCCCATGATGCCGCGCAGACCACCGGTACCGAATTCCAGGTCCTTATAGAATGCGTCAATAAGATCGGATTTGTCCTCTTTGGCCAAAAGTGCCTTTACCTCTTCACGTGTTTTCTCATCAAAAGAACTGCCAAGCCATTCCTGTGCTTTGGCGGTTACAAGTCCTAACAGATCATCCATAAAAATATGCAGTTAATTCAATTACTAATATACGCGCACGCTACGTGCAAAAGACAAAAGTAACCATTTCCCTTGAATGGTTCAAGAGAAAAACTTAAAAAAAACGCCACAAATCATTTACGGGAGAACTTGGAAACGATTCCAGGAACAAGAGTAGTGTTTGCGTTGAAGAAACGCAGTGAAAGAACTGCTGACACGGCACACATCACGGCACAGACGGCATAACCGGCATAACCGCCCGCAACCACTGCTGCGGCAGCTACCGACACCATCAGGCCCTGTATAAGAAATTTCTTTACAAGAACGGGAGCCATACGGAACCCGTAGCGTATCCTGCTTATGACAAGCACCAGCAGCAGGTACGACAGCTCCCACGCGGCAAACGCCAGGCCGATGCCTTTCACGCCGGCAAAACCATAACCGGCAACAATGCATAGTATCAGCAATATATAGCAGAGCGACTCCTGCAGCATATAGACCTTGGAATCGGACCGGGCGGTAACAAGAAACGCTATGGGCTGGTAGACCGACTTGAAATAGAGACCTACTACAGCCAGCTGTGCCAGCATTATGGAATCATGGAATTTTTCGTACTCCAGGACCACCAGAACCATAAGCGGAGCCATAAGCATGAACAGCATGACCAGAGGTGCCGAGAGCATGCTCATGGCAAGCGACTGGTTGTTCATGAGGGAGTGCGAGCGTGCCATGTCATCACCGGCAGCCGACAGACGTGGGAAATACTCCGATTCCACCACCGCCATGAAAAGGTCGGTAAAATAGGTCACCAGCATATATCCGGCAGAGTAGACGCCCAGGATGGCCTCACCACCCTCCTTCTGGATATAGTTCGTAATGAACTGCCAGGCCAGCGATGCCAGGAAGGCTGTCACGGTAAAGAACAGGCCGAACCCTATCATGCCTGTACCCTCCCTGAGCAGGCTCAGGTTGAACGGACTCACCCTGTATGGGAACCGTTTCATGGAGTAGCAGCAGGTCACGCACAGGCCTCCTATTACCGAGAGGGCCAATGCCAGTACTATACCGTCAATCCTGAGGAACCAATAGAGGGGAACCGACACGCAGAGTGACACGGCACCTGTGAGAAGACGGCTCAGCGCAATCTGACGGAGCATCCCTGCTCCCTTGAGTATGGCTGTCTCGCCGTTGGTCACGGCAGCTGCGGCCACTGACATGGAGAGTATCATGAAGCTATTGGCGTAACCTCTGTCACCATCGAACGCCCTCATGCTCAGGTAGGGAGCGAGAGCCAGACAGACTATCATACCGAGGATGGCCGTAAGCAGTGCCCAGCTGCGGGTGAGCAGGATCTTCCTCTCAAGCCCTGCCGTCCCGGGTTCACCTGCGGCGTGCGATATGACGGGAACAGCCACGGTGGCTATACCCAGGTTGGTGGAGCTGCGCACAGGCTCAAGGTTACGGTTAAAGCTTTCCGTCATACCATAGCCCACAGGACCGAGCCATCGGGACTTGAATATATTCAGGACCATGGTGATAAGCACGTTGACACCCTGCACACCGCCGAATACGCCGGTATACTTGAGTATCCTGTCAAACAGGTTCTTATCGGATTCCTGCCTGTTTTGTGCCTGATTTGAACTCTCCACGTTGTGATAACGGATTTCCGGACGTAAAATTACTTTTTCCTCTAGAAATAAAAACAGTATATTTACGTTTTGAAAGAAAAAGGAAGGTCCGTAATGAGTTCCCCCAGACCCACGCTTGACATACTCATATGCACCATAGGCAACGGCTTGAGCAAAGTGCCGTCTGTGCTTTTGCCCCCTATGGAGGGCGTAAGATACATTGTGTCAGCGCAGTATGAGGATACCATGGTGCCAGTACCGGAGCAGCTTTCAGGCCGCGCCGACGTAACCGTAGACCTCATCCCGGGCAAGGGACTCTCGCGTAACCGCAACAACGCCCTCAGACTGGCCTCATCGGACATATGCCTTATTGCCGATGACGACAGCCGCTACCGTCCGGAGTTCATAGAGACCATACTCTCCTCCTGGCAGGAGAACCCCCAAGCCGACATACTCACCTTCCAGGCGCAGACTCTGGAGGGAGAACCCCTGCACCCCTATCCCGCCGACTACATCTGCTCGCTCGAGATAACGTTCCGCCGCACCAGCATAACGGACCGGGGCATCAGGTTCGATGAACGGTTCGGCCTGGGCAGCCCGCTCCTGGGCGCCGGCGAGGAGGATGTATTCATGGCCGATGCCCGCAAGGCCGGTCTCACCATAAGATACATCCCCAAGGTGATCGTTCAGACCCAAGGCCGCACCACCGGCACCCGGTTCCTCGAGGAGCCCAGGCTGCAGGTGACCAAGGGCGCCACATTCCGTTACGTTTACGGGACATGCAGTGCCGTTTGGCGCAGTTTCAAGGAGGCCGGCTGGTATCTCGTGCACAGGCATGTGAACCCGCTGCCCATCTTATTCAACATGCTCAAAGGAATATGGATATTACGATAGTCATACCGGTATACAACCGCAAGGCCCTGCTCAAACATACCCTTGAGAGCATAATGCGCAGTCCCATGGCCGGCGTTCCGGTCATAGTCGTGGACAACGGCAGCACCGACGGCACCAGGGATATGGTATCGGCCTTTATAGGGAACCACCCCAACGTGACCCTTGCCACGGAGCCGGAGCGCAGCGCCGCGGCCGCCCGCAACAAGGGACTCTCCATGGTCACGACCAGCTGGGTCTATTTCTTTGATTCCGATGACGAATTCGAGGATATACCCCACAGATGGGACGAGACGGCGCAACTCATCGCATTCCCCACCCGTCAGAAGGTGGAGGGTAAGGTATCGGTCCGTGCCTACAAGCCGGTCCGCGACCCCGCCGTGCAGATCCTGAGCAGCATGCTCAACACCATAAGCATGATATTCCGCACCTCTTGGCTCAGGGAGATAGGCGGTTGGAACACCGACTGCCACGTATGGGATGACTGGGAGCTGGGATGCAGGGCGCTCATGGCAGCACCCTCCATGCAGTGGATCACAAGCAAAGCCTACCACACCGTCAGGGTACACTCCGACAGTCTGACCGGTCCCAGTTTCCGCTCACGGTTCACACAGCAGATGGAGGCCATGCAGCAGGTATTCAAGCTGACCTCCAGGACCGATGCCCGCACCGCGGCACGATGCCGCCAGGCCCTCATGATGCGCACCTATATCCTGAGCGGCAAGCTGCTCTATGAGGGCGAGAAGAAATACTCAGCGCTCTGCCGCGATTTCATATCACAGAACATGGGCAAAAGGCCCCGGGGCCGCGCCATGGGATGGCTGCTGGAGCAGTATACCGCCATGGGAGGACGCGGAGCCTGGAAGATTGCATTGTGGTACGTTTCAAGGAAAAACAAGAGATGAAGATACTGCTGCTGGGAGAATACAGTAACGTGCACAACACTCTGGCCCAGGGCCTGAGGGCGTTGGGACATGAGGTCACCGTAGCCAGCGACGGAGACCATTGGAAGGATTATCCCCGCGACATAGACCTCAGCCGCGACCTGGAGAGCCGCACCGGAAGCCTGTCACTGCTGTGGAGAATCATGAAAGCCCTGCCCTCCATGCGCGGCTATGACATAGTGCAGCTCATCAACCCCATATTCCTGGAACTCAAGGCTGAGCGTATCATGCCTTTCTACCGATACCTCCGGCGTCATAACCGCAGGATCCTCATGGCTGCATTCGGCATGGACTATTACTGGGCCAAGGTCAACACCGACATACGTCCGCTCAGGTACAGCGATTTCAACTTCGGCTCCAGCCCCCGTACCGACATCGAGGCCCAACGTTTCCGCGACGAGTGGATAGGCACGTCCAAGCAGCTCCTCAACGAAACCATAGCCCGTGACTGCGACGGCATTCCGGCCGGCCTCTATGAGTACTGGGCCACCTATAACGAGGTTACGGACACAGGACGTGACGGCCGCCCCATCCGTGACAAGATGCAGTTCATACCGTTCCCAATCGTGATGCCGGAGAACCCCGTAACCACCCATGACGGAGGTCCTCTCAAACTGTTCGTAGGCATTAGCCCCGGACGTAACGCCTACAAGGGTACCGATATCATGCTCAAGGCGGCGCAAGCCCTCAGGGAGAAATACCCCGACCGTCTGGAGCTGAGGATAGCCGAGGGTGTTCCGTTCGAGCAGTACAAACGTATGATGGACGGCAGTGACGCCATACTGGACCAGCTTTACAGCTACACCCCCTCCATGAACTCGCTGCTGGCCATGTCAAAAGGCATAATCGTGGTGGGTGGCGGAGAACCCGAAAACTATGACATCCTGGGAGAGAAGGAACTCAGGCCTATAGTGAATGTCCAGCCCAATGAGCAGAGCGTCTATGATGAGCTGGAGCAACTCCTGCTCCACCCCGAACGTATACCACTGCTCAAACGCCAGTCCGTGGAATACGTAAACCGCCACCATGATTACATCAGAGTGGCGGAGAGATACGTTAAGTTTTACTCGGGATTGTTGTAGAGCCTTGTCAGCAGTTCCTTAATGCAGGGAGCCTTACGCTTCTTGAATTTCCATCTCACATCGGAACAGAAACGTCTGAAGAATGTACCGTAGTCAAACAGGTACTTGAAAGACGGAAGTGACAGCAGGAACAGTATCGTGGCCAGCTGCCAGTTGAACAGCAGGAAATAGACCAGCGCCCATATAATCACTGCCGGTATGGCCATCGCCAGACGCGTGCCGTATCTTGCAGTGTTGTAGAAAGCGTCATCCTTGATATTGCGGAGTATAAGAGCCAGAGGTATCCACTTGATACAACCCACCACTGCCGAGAACGCATAATACGGGAATCCCAGGATCGCTATCAGAATTTCCAGGACAAGTCCCATGAAACTCTTCTCGTTGGCTATGGCATAGACGGAGAGGCCGTTCTGGATTCTCCATACCCTGAGCTGGTCAACCTTCTTGAACAGCTCGGCTGCCTTCTCGGGGTTATTCTGTTTTAGGGCAAGAGCCTCGGCCACAGCGTATCGGCCTACCGCAAGGTTGCGCATCAGGCCCTTAAGCTTACGTCCCTCCTTGCTCTCAATCTCAGAAAGAGTCTTTTTGAAGTATCCGGGGTTATCGGTCTTGAGTTTGGTGTATTCCCAGATGGCGTCGTAATCCTCATCATCGGGAATATAGATAATCTGCTCCGCCATACGCTCCGTAAGGATCTGGCGCAGCTGCTGCATTACCACCGGCTGAGGCTCCTCACTGTGGCTCTGTATGAATTCCGATACGTTGATGGGCTTGCCGAAGTTGATCAGCACCTTGGAGCGGAAACGGAAATAGTCGCTGTACTCAATTCCTATGGGCAGGATATAGACGCTCTTGGTGCCATCGGACTTCTCAATGGCCGACTCGGCTATATGGAATATGCCCTTGCTCAGCTTGAGCAGCGAATGCTTGGGGCGGTGTGTAGCCTCGGGATAGATCACGAACGGAACGCCGTCCATGATTACGCCTGTTGCCTGCGATATAGCCTCGTCATTGCGTTTGACTGCGTCTATGCCGTCCCTGATGCGGTATATGGGCATGACACGCAGGAACGACAGTATCTTGCTGGCTGTCTTTTTCTTGAATATGTCAGCCCTGGCTACGAACACCTTGCGGCCGCGCGAGGTTGACAGAAGCACCATGGGATCCATGAGTGCGTTGGTGTGGTTGGCAGCCCAGATTACGCTGCCGTCCTGAGGGATATTATCGGCACCCTCTACCTGATATTTGCTGTAAGAACTCTTGACTGACCAGTCAACAAAAACCTTCAGGAAGGTATACAACCAGTCTTTGTCTTGAATATGCTTCCTCATTTTTTACGCCAGAATTTGGGAAGGCCGGTCGTATCGAAAGCTGAGAAACGGAAAGCCGTTGCCAGCAGAAGTCCCGATATGATATGCCATACTCCCCACCATGCAGTTACGAACACCATACCGCCCTTGGCTATCTCAGGCGGGAATATTCCGGTGTTGAACAGCAGCAGGAGTCCCAGTCCTGAATTCTGGATACCGGTCTCAAGGGTCACCGCACGACGGTCCTTTACGGGTGTCTTTCCTATGGTAGATGCGGTGTAGCCTATTCCAAAACCGACCAGGTTATGAATCAGGACAACTATAAATATGTAACCAATGTATTCTTTGAAAAGCATGAAGTTCTGCGACATCATTATACCCACAACGCAGAGGAACACTACGATGGAGAGGTATCGCATAACCTCCTTTAAACGGGCCGATGCATTCGGGGCGAACTTTACGGTGAGCAGTCCCAGCAGCACCGGAATACCTATAATAAGTATTACCGTGAGGGCAATCTGAAGAGGCGGAACCTGCAGGGTGCGGAGCACGTCGGCTGCCGACTGGTCCAGGTACTTGGTGTAGAGGCCGCCCCAGATGGCGTAGTTGATCGGGGTGAATATGGGAGCAGCCAGAGTGGTGATGGAACTCATGAGCACCGACAGCTCCGCGTTACCCTTTCCGTATGATGTCATGAAATTCGATACCGCACCGCTCGGGCAGGAGGCCACAAGCAGCAGACCCATGGAAACCATAGGCGGCACAAAATTCCTGAACAGCACGCAGAGAAGGAAAGTGACCAGCGGAAGCACTATCCACTGACTGAAAAGACCTATAAACATGGAGCCCGGGCGGTTGAATACGCCGCGGAAGAACTGAGGTTTGAGTCCCAACGCAACGCCGTACATAACTACGGCCATGAACAGCATCAGCAGCCAGTTTCCTGTCTTGTTGAAGTTGATTATCAGCGTATCCAGTTGTTGGAGACTCTCGTACATCTTCTGGCTTTAATTGTTATACCGTTCTTATAGGTGCCGCAAACTTAACAAATATCCCTCAAACAACCAAAATCACATGGATTGATTGTATCTTCGTGGTGTTAAACATACTCAAAACTAATGAAGATTCTCCTTATCGTTGTAGGCAAAACTGACCAGCAGTGGCTTGTGGACGGCATTAAGCAGTACGTGGACCGTCTCACCCATTTCTGCCAGTTCGAGATGCAGGTCATACCCGATATCAAGAACACCAAGAACATGGACCAGAACACGCAGAAGGCACGTGAGGGAGAACTTATACTGAATCTTCTGCAGCCGTCCGATGATGTCTGGCTTCTGGATGACAAGGGCCGCGAGATGGCATCGGCCGAGATGGCACGCTGGATGGAAAAGAGGATGGGCGCCTCGTCAAAGAGGCTGGTATTCATTATAGGTGGCCCTTACGGATTCTCCAAGGATGTCTACGACCGCGTTCCCGGCCGGCTCTCGCTCTCCAGGATGACTTTCTCGCACCAGATGGTACGGCTCATTTTTGTGGAGCAGCTGTACAGGGCGTTTGCTATTCTCAATAACCTTCCTTATCATCACGAGTAGCACATTAGGAACCGTCCCCGTTATTCAAATTCGCAGACAGATTCTATTACGGCTGAGGTTTCGCGGTCGGTCAGTAGCGGATTGATCGGAAGGCTCAGCTCCTGGGCGTGGATTTTCTCCGTAACCGGAAGCGACATGCCGTTCCACTCCTCATAGCACTGCTGCTTGTGCGGGGGGATGGGATAATGGATAAGCGTCTGAATGCCCTTTTCCTTGAGATACCTCTGGAGCTCGTCCCTGCGCTCGCAGAATACAGGGAACAGATGCCACACGTTTGACTGCTCGGGGAGCCTCACGGGCATGCTTATGAGAGGGTTCGAGATTGAATCCATGTACTTGGCCGCTATCCTCTTGCGGGCTGCGTTGTCCTCATCCAGATGAGCCAGCTTGACCCTCAGGACAGCTGCCTGTATCTCATCGAGACGGCTGTTGCGGCCGCGGTACCGGAATACGTATTTCTGAGTGGAGCCGTAGTTTGCCAGGGCGCGGATAGTCTCAGCCAGCGTGCCGTCATCGGTCGTGACAGCGCCGCCGTCGCCCAGGGCACCCAGATTCTTG
>JBGURN010000037.1:0-1541 GCA_045131955.1 Bacteroidaceae bacterium | reverse complement strand
AAAAACCAAAACTCAGCGCAAACCGAAAGAGAGCGGCGATCGTCTATATCCCGATCCGCGCATCAATGTAATCTCTGCCACTTATATTGGCGAGATCTTCGGCGGCGGCTATCAGGCCAAACTCGTCGGTAATCCGCATATCAATGTCAACATGACCACTGGATTCGTGAAAGTGACGAAGACGGAGAAGGATGCAACTGACACGAGCACAGATCCGAATGAATTCACAGACCCAGAGGATGGTAAGACCTATATCTATAAAGATGTAGCCAATAATACATACGATCCGGAAACGGTGTCTGCCCCAGACCCGACAAAGCCAACGGAACTTATTGCAACGACTGCTGTCGGTACCATCGGTAATATCTATGGCGGTGGTAACATGGCTGATATCATCGGTGATACGTATGTGGAGATAGGTACTGGTACGCAGCATAACGCTGCCGGTACAGAATTAGTGACAATCTCCCCGGCCCGCAACGCTGCCCACATCACAGGCGATGTCTATGGCGGTGGTAAGGGTGTCGATGACTCCTTCTTCTGTGATAAAGCCATGGTAGGAAAAGAAGGCGATGGTGTAGATCATCCCGATGGCGGAACGCATGTCACTATCGGTAACGGTACGGTGGATGGTAACGTCTATGGTGGCGGTATGATAGGCCGTGTGGAAAAGAACACGGTGGTGACGATAGGTCTTGAGAATGCCGGGGCTGGAACAAGTACGCCCCTTATCAAGGGTAGTGTATTCGGCGGCGGCAAGGGTAAAGAGACACATGGTTACGCTGCCCTGGTGCGTGGTAATCCTACTGTTACCATACAGGCTGATGCCAAGGTTGAAGGCAACGTCTATGGCGGCGGTGAGATTGCGTCGGTGGCCAGATATAATGTTCCCAAAAACGAGGCTGATGTAGAGGCTGCTATTGCTGCTGGATATGACGCCCATTTAGGTATGCCTTACGCATTGGCCAACGATTGGAGTGGTAATTGTAATGTTACGGTCCGGGATAATGCTGAGATTGGACCCAACGGCATGAAGATGTATCATGAAGGTGAAGCTGACGATAAGCCGGATGACAAGGGGCACGTCTTTGGAGCCGGTAAGGGTATCCTGCCTAAGATCTATGATTATGACCCGACCGATAAAACGACCATGCCCAGACGTATGGTGCTCTACGATGATGAGGTCCATACAACTGCAAACAGTGATTACTGGGAATATGTTAGCACGACAGATCATGTGAATGTCTGGGAATATTTCCCGAATGAGGAGAAATATTTCGAGTTTATCCAGACGCTGGCTTTGGCCAGCAAGACCAAAGTGACCATCGGTGGAGAGGGTAGTGATCCCTTCATCAAGGGTTCTGTCTATGGCGGTAGTGAGAACGGTCTTGTACAGTTCGATACTGAAGTGAAGATCCAGAGCGGACAGATTGGCGCTGGTGACGGTGTGAATGTCCGTTATACTGCTGCCCAATGGGAGAGTGAGGATCCTACCGTGTTGAAGGAGTGCGCAAGTTGGGATTACAAAGCACCATACGCAC
>JBGURN010000036.1:0-2566 GCA_045131955.1 Bacteroidaceae bacterium | reverse complement strand
GCAATGGTCACACTGCTGTCACCATCCACGTCGCCACAGATTGAGCAAGGAACTTGGCCCTCGAGCAAAGCATCAATCAGCGTGGTGACATCATCGATGCTCACATGACCGTCATGGTTCACGTCACCCAGCTCGAAGGCATGACCATTCTCATGCAGGGTCACATTCTTACTCTTGCTCCAAGCGCTGCAGGTGCCATCAATATAGTAGGCCTTGACCCTGTAGTAGAACATGCCGCCGGGCGTGAGGTCGGTAACCGTGTAGTGCTTGCCGATAATACCTGTGACATAGCGTGAGTTGGCGCCGCCCTCTTCGTGGGCAGCACGCAACAGGGACTCATCAAACTCTCCAGCATAGACCTTGATGCTCTCGAACAGGGGGAAGCCACTCTTGCCAGCAATTTTCACTTGCTCCAATTCGTTGCAATTGAGCACGGCAACATATTCGGTAATCGGCGTGCCTCCAGTGGCAGTAAACTCTATGCTGTCAATACTGGTCGAAACAGCAAACGTGGAATTGCTATAGGTCATGGATGATTTGGCATTCACCACTATGGTCATCTTCTCATAGCCAGCGATATCATAGAGCGGTGTGATAAATGTGCTCCTGTTATTAATCGATACTCCGCCATCCTCATACCACAGGCCGGTACCCGTAAATGTCCATCCCTCGGGCAGCAGGTCACCAGGATAGTCGGCAAAATTGCCAGGAATCTCGGTGTTACCGCTCCAGTCGGTTTCACCGACAAGCGCGAGACCAGGCTTGGTATTCACCTCGAGGTCATAGCTGGTCACATACTTATCCAGGGTCACGTCACTCCAGTCGGCACGGAATTGCGTCAGGCCGATAAACTCCTCGGCAGGGGCCAGCATCACGGGCCTGAAAGTCTCAAGAGAGGCTTCGCCATTGAGCGATACCGTCACATCGTCGGCATCACGACTGCTGAGCACAATGGTAGCGCTGTGATGGCCACTGGCCAGCGGAGCATAGGTTATTGTGACCAATTTGCCCGAGTCGGCATCAGCGACACTGACCTGGGTTTCATCAATCGAGAACACCCCGTTTTCATCATTGACAGTTATCGTAATGTCATTCTGGAGTTCCTTACCCCTAACCAATATCGATGCCGTGGCAGTCTGGTCAACATAGGACTTCATGTTCAACTGGTAAGCATTGACCCTGATTGTGGGCTCGATGATAGGAGGCTGGATGCCTATAATCATCTGCTGCTCGATATTGAAGGTATAATCCCTGTATGAAAAAGCATTCAACACATAGTCGCCGTTGCCGATGCCGCTCCAACCAAAGTTGACGTGATAGGTGTTGTCAACAGCATCATAGCCATCGACATTGAACGCATGGCCACTCCAGCCACGCTCGTTATTGTAATCAAAGGCGCAATACACTACAGGACGACCCTCGTAGAGCTCCTTCTGGAGTATATCGGCCCATTCCTCATCACTGAAGTATTGCTCAATCTCGTTGCCGAAGTTATCGGCAAACGACTTGGTCAACAGTTTAGCCTCTTCGTCGTAGCCAAAGAATTTGACAGCCCTCAAGATGTCGGTGCCTTGTGCGCCACTACCCTCAGGGGTGTAATCCATGTGCTCCACTTGGCCAATATAGCGCATGAGCCAAGCCACAGCATCGGCCTGGGCCTCGGTGTAATCCACGCCTTCATACTTATCGAGCATATTGTCCCAGTCAAATGTTATCGAGGGAAGCGCCGGCAAGCGGCCACCGGTACCCAGGTCAATATAACTCTCCACCTCGGGAGTGGGATCCTTGGGGTATTTCCAGTAGTAGAACACCATCGAGAGCGAGGTGGCAGGACATCCTGTCAAGCAGTACTCCCCGTTATAAACAGGGCAATGGTTCCAGTATGGGTCAATCTGGTCCCACTCGGCAGTGAGCAAGGGAGCGACCGTGGGGATGCTCCTGAGCTTTCCCCTTGCGGGGGCATCGACTTGCACCCCAGGGTTGGCCTGCAGGAATTCAATCTGGCGCTTGTAGGTGGTAAGCCAGTTTTTCATGTTCTCGGGCATTCGGCTCATGTCCAGGGGACGCTCGCCATGGGCGAGAATCTGCTGAGCACGGTCATCACCAGCCACAATGACAAAACTGTTGTCAGTATTAAAGATGTAATAAACATTTTTTCCGGCACTGACTGAATTGGACTCGGCATGCAATAACCTGAGATTGCCCGCCGGCCGTCCAGTAAAACGCTTTCCTGCGGCATTGTTATCAATAAAACGCTGGGCCGCGGCCTGAGCCGTCGCCAAATCCACATCGGCTGCCGAAACGCACATGACGGCCAACACAAGCGATGCTGCTAAAAAAAGTATCCTCTTCATGTGAATATTACAAATAATAATGAGGTTAAATGATTGATAGTTAATGGTTAGCATTTTTCTCATAGACTCCTACTCAAAAAATTATGCGAATTTATACAGTTTTTCGGTATTCAGCAATATTTTGGCGAAAAAACACATCTTCCTCCTGCAAAAAACACCAAAAAGCCTGGAGCGACTATACTCCAGGCTTTTTATTCTGTTGCTAAGGCTAC
>JBGURN010000035.1:0-2016 GCA_045131955.1 Bacteroidaceae bacterium | reverse complement strand
TACTCAATCCGCTTCTTCAGACTATACTTGGCATTCGGGTCATAGTCGGCTGAATGGGGACGCGCATTCTTCTTAAAGGGTTTGAAGGGCTTATTGGGATAGTTAGGGTTGTAACCGCCCTGACGAGGCTGGTAGCCACGAGCCTGATAACCGCCCTGCTGACCATAGCCGCCCTCACGGGGTTGGCGAGGCTGATAACCGCCTTCACGCGGCTGACGGGGCTGATACCCACCACGCTGCTGACCGCCAAAAGTCGGACGACCACTGTTGTTGTAGCCACCCTGCCGAGGCTGGTAGCCCCCCTCACGGGGTTGACGGGGTTGGTAGCCATTGTTGTAGCCACCCGTCCGTGGACGGTAACTGGGACGCTGGGGTGCATTGCTCTGCAGACCTGCACCGAAACCTTCCGGACGGAAGCCGCCCTCATCCTCTTCATGATTGTTGTAACTCGGACGCTCATAGGCTGGACGCTGTCCGTTGTGAATGCGCGGGCGCGGTGAGCGACCCGGACGGAATTCACGCTGTTCTCTCTGAAAACCTTCTTTTGGTGTTTCCTCTTGTTTCTTTTCGTTCTCGAAATCCATTTTTCTTTCTACTAAATCTACTAAATAATACTATTATCCTATTATATATATAATATATGTATATTAAATACCTGTATAAGTGGAGGGTGTAATGGCTCTTAACTCCTCCTTGACGGATGCACTGACATCGAGGGTCTCGATGAAGTCACGGATGGTCTGTTCCGTCATCTTCTGGTTGGTTCTGGTCAGGGCCTTCAGGGCCTCATAGGGATGGGGATACGCCTCACGGCGGAGGATGGTCTGAATACCCTCAGCCACCACGGCCCAGGTATTATCCAGGTCGGCCTGCAACTTCTCCTCATTCAGGATCAGTTTACGCAAGCCCTTCAGCGTACTCTGGAAGGCGATGAGGGCATGTCCCATCGGCACACCCACGTTGCGCAGGACAGTCGAGTCGGTCAGGTCGCGTTGCAGTCTGCTCACCGGCAATTTCTGTGCCAGGAACTGCAACAGGGCATTGGCGATGCCCAGGTTCCCCTCACTATTCTCATAGTCAATGGGATTCACCTTGTGCGGCATGGCACTGCTGCCCACCTCACCGGCCTTGATCTTTTGTTTGAAATAGTCCATGGAGATATACATCCAGAAATCCCGGTCGAGGTCGATGACAATGGTGTTGATACGGCGCATGGCATCAAAGATAGCCCCGAGCCAGTCGTAGTTGGAGATCTGTGTGGTATATTGTTCCCGTTCCAGTCCCAGTTTCTCACTGACGAACTGGTTACCGAACTCCCGCCAGTCATACTGGGGATAGGCCACATGATGGGCATTGAAGTTACCCGTCGCTCCACCAAACTTGGCGGTGACCGGTGTATCCTTCAAAGCACGGAGTTGTTCCTCCAACCGATAGACATACACCATCACCTCCTTCCCCAGACGGGTCGGCGATGCCGGCTGTCCATGTGTCTTGGCCAGCATGGGAATCATCTTCCATTCTTCGGCATAGTCATGGAGTTGTTCAATCAGTTCCTCCACCAACGGATAATAGACCTGCTCCAGCGCCTCCTTGATGGAGAGGGGCACGGCCGTGTTGTTAATATCCTGGGAGGTAAGGCCGAAATGGATGAACTCTATGAAGCCCTCCAAATTAGAACCAGCGGCAGAAATTACCCTGTTCAGACCCCTGTCGTCCCCTCGCTCGGCTTTGCCGCTTGGCTTGTCCAAGAACTTAGGGGACTTAACCAGACCAAATCTTTCCTTGATGAAGTACTCAATAGCCTTGACATCATGGTTGGTGACAGCCTCAATATCCTTCACGCGCTGCGCATCGGCCAGTGTAAACTCACGGTAGATCTTTCTCAGTTCCTCAAACAGGCTATGGTCGAAATCCTTGAGTTGGGGCAGGGGCAGTTCACAGAGGGTGATGAAATACTCTATCTCCACGCGCACCCGATATCTCATCAGTGCATATTCCGAAAAGTAATCTGCCAAG
>JBGURN010000034.1:0-3761 GCA_045131955.1 Bacteroidaceae bacterium | reverse complement strand
CAAGAGGGGGAGCTGAGTATCCTCCCCCTCTATTAAATGCGAATTACGCTAATCACGCTAATTTCACGAAAATAATTGTTTTAGCGTAATTCGTAGAATTCGTGAAATTGGCATTTGTCCCGCAGGGGATGGGGCTAGGGGGCATTGATGTCCCCGCGTCTGTTCTCCTCCTGTAGTAATCGACGCCCCCCAACCCCCTCTTATCCAAGAGGGGGAGCTGAGTATCCTCCCCCTCTATTAAATGCGAATTACGCTAATCACGCTAATTTCACCAAAATAATTGTTTTAGCGTAATTCGTAGAATTCGTGAAATTGGCATTTGTCCCGCAGGGTATGTTGGCAGTTATTTTTTCCTCATCCCCGTTTACCACAAATCTTCTTAGCGTCTTCTCATTGTTTTCCATCAGACCATTCGCAATGTGTTATTTATGCTTTGATTTTATTCCGTTTTTCTTTGCCGTTTAGGAAATTAGACTTACCTTTGCAGTGCAGTATCCTGATAATACCAGATGTAACTGATGACATATTCAACGACTTATTTAAGTTTTTCCGGAACTCGATGAAGAATCATTGTCGATATAACCCTTTGTATATGTGCATATTGTGACATTTTTGTTTTTATTCACTTAATAGTTTTTCTAAATTTAAATTTTGTTCAATTTATGAAGAAATTTTTATTTACACTTGTTGCTCTGCTGACAGCAGGAAGCGCATTCGCTACCAATGAGTATTGGTACATGGATCCCATCGAGCTGACTGCAGAAGACGTTGCTAATGGTGCCACCGTTGTAAGGCCCATCAACGCTCACTTCGAGGCTTACGTAAGTAGCTTCATGGTTACTTTCTACCTCCCCGAGGGCGTTACCGTAACCAAGGCAGTCCGCAAGGATGGTCTGTTCATCAACTACTTCACCGAGGATGGTGAAGAGGACACTTACAAGCCCAGTCTGGGTAAGAACACCGAAATGACCAAGTTCATCGTTTCGACCTTTACCGAGCTCGGTTACACCGAGGATGGTGAGTGCTACGGCGTTCTGAAGTGGGGTCCCGGTGAGTACCTGAACATGTGGGAGATGACCTTCCAGTTCCCCGCCGGTTTCGAGGGTGGCCAGATTGCAATCCTTTCTGAGCCTTCAGTATCTGGTGACCTTGACAACCGTCCCGAGTTCGTTCCGACCGACGGTAAGGAGAGCACCCACTACTTCGACGTAACCGTTCCCGAGGGTCCCCAGCCCGAGCCCGCTCCCGTTCCCACTCTGACTTGGAACGAGGACAGCTACACGATGACGGCTGCTTGCGAGGGTCACGATGTAGTTCTGATGATCAACGGCGAAGCTGTTGAGAATCCCTACACCGTAGCTCAGACCTACGAGGAGCAGACCATCACCTTCGTTGCTTACACCGTAGCTAACGCCGACGAGAGCGGCAACAGCACCAACGTTGAGCAGACCGTTACCGTTCCCGCCAAGGAGAAGGACTATGCTCCCGCTCCCATCTTCCGCGAGGTTGACGGCAAGGTTTATGCCGAGGCCGAGGAGGGTTACGAGGTTGTCATGATGCTCGAGGGCGAGGTTTGCGAGAACCCCTACACCCTGCCCGCAGCCAACTACGAGGCCGACCAGGTGTTCCACTTCAGCGCTTACACCGTGAAGAAGAACGAGTATGGCAACAGCGAGACCAAGGAGTACACCACTACCGTTTATAAGCTCGAGAAGAACACTCCCACCGATCCCGTGATCTTCACCGAGACCACCGAGGACCGTGTTATCGTTACCGTTGCTAAGGATCCCAACACCGATGGTCAGCTTGTGTATGACGGCCAGCCCAGCTATGCTCGTGGCGAGCAGGACTATGAGGTAACTGTTACCGCCTACACCACCGAGGGCGCTACCTACAAGGCTTCTGGTGTTACCACCAAGACCTTCACCGTTCCCGCCCTGGAGCAGGTAACTCCTCCCGAGCCCGGCGATGGCAACATCTATGTGAAGTTCAATGGCACCGAGCTGCCCGTTGGCAAGAAGATCATCTTCGTTTATGAGAATGGCGCTAATTCTTACTCTATGGGTACCGTTAGCACCAAGGCTGATCCTGTAGCTGTTGAGGTTGTTAACGGCGAGGTTGATATTGAAGGCAAGGGTGTGACTGAGTTCACCGTTGGTGGTGGCGAAGTTGCTTTTGGTACCGATATCAAGCAGTACACGCTCGAGTATAGCGCTGGCTTCCTGGCCTATAACAGCAGCACCAACTTCAAGACTTTGACCTCTATTGGCACCTATGACAACGATGCTTACTGGCGTCTGCAGACCGGTGACAATGGCTACGTTCTGAACAACGCTGCCACCGCAAGCCGCTACATCCGCAAGCATGCTACCTCCAACAAGTTTGGTCCCTATGCTAAGAACGCTGATTCTGAGGAGGTCGTTATCTACGTAGAGAAGAGCGAGACTCCTGCTCTCCAGGATCTGGCTGGTACTATCGAGTTCGGTGTGCCCACCGCCGATGGTAAGGTTTCTGTTACCTATAATGGCAATGAGGCTGGTGTTGTCGTAACCGTTGAGGGTTATGACGTTGTTGACGGCATGATTCAGCTGCCCGAATATGGCACCTACACCCTGAACGCTACCGCTACTGCCGATGGTTACAATCCTCTGAATGTGGAAGGTACTGTAACCTGGAGCGCTCCCGTTCTGCCCACCCTGGGTGGCTACTTTGTATGGGGCGTCCTCGATGAGGAAGGTCACTTCACTGTAGAGTACAGGAACTTTGACTATGATGGTCCCTACACCCTCGTTGTTAAGGATGAGGATGGCAACGTTATGAATCCTGAGGTTGGTGATGCTGGTGAGTACTATCAGGCTGCTGAGGGTACCCACACCTACACCGTTGAGGTTACCGCTCCTAACTATCAGGTTAAGACCGACACCCACGAGTACACCTACACCAAGCCGACCTACGCTCCCAAGCCCATGCTGAGCTGGAACGAGGAGACCTTCACCATGACTGCTTACCTGGAGAACAGGGAGTACAGCAATGATGACATCGAGCTCTACATGAACAACGAGAAGGTTGAGAATCCCAAGACCGTTGCTCAGACCTACCAGCCCCAGGCTCTCGAGTTCAAGGCCCGCACCATCGGTAAGGATGGCGACGAGAACAGTGAGTGGGCTTACATGAACGTAACCGTTCCTGCTAAGGAGAAGACCGCTTCTGCCGAGCCTACCATCAGCGTTGCTGAGGGTGCTGATGCTTATGTAATCACCGGTCAGGGTACCGGCACCGTAGTTATGTACGATGCTGAGGGCAATGAGATTGCTAACCCCTACACCGTTGAGCGCACCAACGAGACTCAGATCATCATCATCACCGTCGAGAACACCGACGCTGACACTGAGGACGTGATGTACAAGCCCACCAGCAAGACCTTCACCGTAACCGTTCCCGCTAAGGAGGAAGTTGTTGCTCCCGATGCTCCCGAGATCACCATCAACACCTTCGACGACTATGTAACTCTGGGTGCTTCTGATGTTGAGGGCGCCACTGTATACTTCTACCAGTGCGACGATGAGACCGGTGCTAACCCCCGCCTTATCGAGAATCCCACCAACTTCAACCGTGAGACCGAGAACTACGACGTATTTGTATACGCTGTAGCTGTCAACGAGGCTGGCGAGACCTCAAGCGTTGTAACCAAGGTGGTTATCCCCGCTAAGGTCGTTACTCCTCCGGATCCCACCAGCATCAACGAGATGAACGGTGGCAAG
>JBGURN010000033.1:0-5484 GCA_045131955.1 Bacteroidaceae bacterium | reverse complement strand
TGTAGCCTCCTCGCGTATGGTCCTGTCCTGACTGAACTCTGCCACAAGCAGGTTATACTGCTCGTCGGTAAGTTTCTGGTTCAGATCCTCCGTAACATCGGCAAAGCCCTTCTTATGCAGGAAATCGACCAGGGTCGATGCTCCCACATTCAACTCTCTTGTAACTTTACTTATTCTTATCGCCATCTATAAAAATATCTTGTTTGGTTCCAGGGCACTGCCCCGAATGTTATTATTCTTTTATGAACTTACGGAACTCCTCCTCGTCAGCGAACTCACGAGCCAGGATATCCAGAATCTCGTCAACCTGCTCCTCCTCAAGATCGACCGACTCGGTCAGGATCTCACGGTCAGCACGCAGAACGGCCTTGGCGGTCTCAAATCCTGCAGCATTCAGAGCGTCAACTACCCAGTCCTCGATATCACCGCGGAAATCATCCAGGTAGATATCCTCCTCAGCCTGCTCCTGCTCGAGCTCACGGTATACATCGATGGTATACTCGGTCAGCATGCTGGCAAGCTTGATGTTCAGACCGCTCTTACCGATAGCCAGTGAAACCTGGTCCTGCTTGAGGTAAACCTCAGCGCGGCGAGCCTCGGTGTCAAGCTTAACCTCCGATATCTTGGCAGGGCTGAGAGCACGCTTGATGAAGAGCTCTATGTTTGATGTGTAGTTGATAACGTCAATGTTCTCGTTGCGGAGCTCGCGTACGATACCGTGTATACGTGAACCCTTGACACCTACGCAGGCGCCTACGGGATCGATACGGTCGTCATAAGACTCAACGGCAATCTTGGCACGCTCACCCGGTATGCGTACAATCTTCTTGATTGTGATCAGACCGTCGGCAATCTCAGGAACCTCCTGCTCCAGCAGACGCTGCAGGAACACAGGTGATGTACGGCTCAGCATGATCTTGGGGTTGTTTACGTTATCCACGCGGTCAACCACTGCACGTACGCTCTCACCCTTACGGAAGAAATCGCTCGGAATCTGGTCTGTCTTGGCCAGCAGCAGTTCGTTACCCTCCTCATCCAGAAGCAGGATCTCCTTCTTCCAGATCTGATAAACCTCACCGGTAACGATGGTGCCTACCTTCTCTACATACTTGTTATAGAGGCTGTCCTTCTCCAGCTCCAGGATCTTTGAAGCCAGTGTCTGACGAAGGTTCAGAATAGCTCTGCGGCCGAACTTTGAAAAGTCAACCGGTTCTGAAACCTCCTCACCTACCTCAAAGTCCTCGTCAATCTGACGGGCCTCTGTGAGTGAAATCTGTGTGTTTGAATCCTCCAGATCCTTGTCATCGACAACTATACGTGAACGCTGGATCTCGCAGTCACCCTTGTCAGGGTTAACTATGACCGAGTAGTTCTCGTCGGTTCCGAACATCTTGGAGATAACACTGCGGAAACTCTCTTCAAGAACTGAAACCAGTGTCATACGGTCTATGTTCTTGAGTTCCTTGAACTCCTGAAAGGTATCGATCAATGAGATCGTCTCTTCTTTCTTAGTAGCCATTTTACTTTAAACTTATTACGTATTTTACATATTTCACCTCATCGTGGCCGAAAGGCATCTCCACCTCGACAGTCTTGGGACGCTTGCTGCCCTCCACTTTCTCCTTGCGGGTAGTCTTGATGGTAAATCCTTTCTCATCGGCCTGAACAAGTATACCCTTGAGTTTGGCGCCGCTCTTGGGGAGCACCTCCACCTCCTGGCCTATATGGTTGATATACTGCTGAAGCACCTTAAAAGGTTGTCCGATGCCTGCTGAGCCAACTTCCAGCTCGTAATCCTCGACATCACGGTCCAGTGAGGATTCAATGAAACGGCTCAGGTCCACGCAGTCGTCTATCCAGACGCCCTCTGCCTGGTCAATCTCCACTACAATACGATTGTCGGGAGTAACATCTACATCTACAAGAAAATAGCCCTCCTTGTTCTTGAGCCATTCTTCTGCAACGCCGATAACTTGTTGTCTGTCAATCATATATAATTAAATACTTGTTATGCGGTAAGTGACGTATAGTACGAAAAAAGAGGCCTCAGGGCCTCTCCACACATCATCTTACGGGTGCAAAGATATTGCAAAAACTCTTTTCTACCAAACTTTTCGTTGAAAAATGCCTCCGGAAGGTTCTCGCGCTACGCGCCAGGGGCACAAAGGGGACGGTTCCCATTGTGCCCCTGAAGGAGCACAATGGGAACCGTCCCCTGTTAAATCGCCGGCCTTATCAATAACCGAGGTAGCCGAGCATGCGGGCAGCATAGCGGCGACCAAGCTCGCGTGAGCCCTTCACGTTAAAGTGCAGGTGGTCACGACCGGCCTCGCAGCCGTAAGCGGGAACAACCAGAGCCTGCGGGAGTGTCTCGGGCAGAGTTGCCATCACCTTGTTGTGATCGGCGCAAACGCCACGCTGGTCAGCGGGAACGACCTCACCTGAGAGCAGAGGAATTGAACCGGGCTCCAGACCCAGGTCTGCCAGGATATCGTCATAGACCTTCTTTACGTTGGCAGGCCACTGGGGATCGTTGTTGTTGGTCTCACCCTGGTGGAGCAGGATACCTTTAATAACGCCATCCTGCTGAGCCTTCTTGCAGAGCTCGATAAGACGGTTATAGGGGTTGCCGCCGTAAGCGTTGCAGATATTCTTCATCCAGTCAGCCTGACCGGGGATGTATGCCTCGCACTTGTCCTTATCGAACAGATCGATTGAGCAACCGGCTACAGCAACCATTACTACACCTATCTTAACCTCCTCAGGCATATTCTGAACCATAGTACGGCCAAAATAGTCAGCGGGGGTAAGACCTGTACCCGGACGTGCCAAAGGCGGAACGGCAGTACGCCACTCACCCATCTTGCTATCGGGGAAATCAACAGCATTCATTGTAACGAAACGGGGACTTACATTCTCCTTATCCTTCTGCTCAGGACGAGGGTTACCCTCCATGTTTGACTGACCGATGCAGATGTAGATGTGGAAATTAGGATCCGGCTCAGCCAGAGCCTTGAAGGGAGCCAGCGCCAAAGCAGCCAGCAGAACGATCAATGATTTTTTCATATTATCTGAGATAAAGTAATTTGATTAGCTGGTGCAATTTTCGGAAATATATGCGACTTCTACAAGAAAAACGGATAGCTTTGTGCCAAAATTGAGAATATGAAGAGAAAAACGGCTAGAGCAAACAACACATTCCTGCTCGGTTCGCTCATTATGATTGTCCTGGTTCTTGTCATCGTGATACTGTTCCTTTTCTTCTCCCTGAAGATATATGACAAGAAAAAGGCCGGATATGAGGAGCGTTACGAGATCGTGCTCGGTAATTCCACATTACACAGCCCCCTTACCATATATTTGAATGACAGCCTGTTGTTCAGCGGCACTCCTCTGTCACCGCTCACCCTCTCCGTCAAAAGGTTCGCCCAGGAGAGCAGCCTTCTCATAATCGATGAGGACTCGGAGACCGTAAGCGCCATCACGCTGTCTGACCGTTCCCAGACAGTAACGCTAAAAAAAGAGGGTAACAGATATCTAAAGGAGTGATCGGCTCACTTGGCCGGGCTGGCCAGTATTGACTTGTATCGCTCGCCGTCGTCAAGCAGGTCCACGGCCTCCTTGACGAACTTATCCTTTTTGAGGTTCTCCTCAACTCCTCCGCGCTGGTAGTAGTAACGCATTACTATCTCCATTGTAATGAGTCGTTCCAGATCGCCGCGGAACACATCCAGGTCGCTCTTAAGGTCATACTGCAGTTTGCTCTCAAGAGACTTGAACTCCTCCTTGGCCTTGTCGGCAAGACCCTCACGCTCAGCCAGTTTGATGAGTGAAGCCAGTCCCTTGCTGCTGTTGCTCTCGAACTTGAAGTCAGAGTTGCAGACAAAATCCTTGAAAGCGTTGTAGTCCTCATCGGTGAGCTTGAAATCCTTGACCGGAGCTATGCTCTCGCGTTTGGAGCACCACTGGTTCACGAAATCGAACAGCACCACATGCTGAGCAATGGCATAAAGTATGTCAGGCATGGTGTCCAGCTTGCACTCCACATCGGGACGTATGCCGCCGCCGTCACGTACCGGACGTCCGGCAGCCGTGTAGAACACCTTGGTCAGGCTGTCAGGGATATGCTGAGCCTGTCCTTTCTCGTTACGGCGCGAATAATCAATCTCCTGTATGCAGCGTCCGCTCGGTATGTAATACTTGGCGGTCGTTATCTTGAGAGTACCGTTATAAGGGAGCATGCGTGTGGTCTGCACCAAACCCTTTCCATATGTACGCACGCCCACAATCACCGCACGGTCCAGATCCTGAAGCGAGCCCGATACAATCTCTGAGGCCGATGCCGACTGGTCATCGGTCAATACCACCAGAGGGATTTTCTCGTCGATGGGGTTACGCTGTGTTACATAGGTGGTGGCTACCTCGGGGATCTTGCCGCGTGTCTCGACCAGCTTGGTGCCCTTGGGGACAAACAGGCCCACAATGTCGACAGCCTCCTGGAGCAGTCCGCCTCCGTTGCCGCGCAGGTCAAGTATGATACCCTTGGCCCCCTGCTCCTTAAGGTTGATCAGAGCCTCCATCACGCTGCGTGCGCTCTTTTCGGTGAATGACTCAAGCTGGATATATCCGTAGCCTTTCCAAATACCGTAATACGGGACAGCAGGGAGAGCAATCATGCTGCGGGTTATGACCACGTCGATCGAGTCTGGCTCCCCGATACGGCGTACCGTCACTGTGAGTTTGGAGTCGGCCTCGCCGCGAAGATGCTCGCTTACATAAGAGGTAGGCTTACCCTTCATGCTCTCGCCGTCTATCCTCAGGATCTCGTCACCGGCCTTAAGCCCACAAACTGCGGCAGGCATACCCTCATAAGGTTCTTCTATATAGATGTAGTCACGACCTGTGTACTGACGGATTATGGCGCCTATACCGGCATATTTACCGGTAGTCATCATCTTAAGGTCATTCACATCATTCTCAGGATAGTACTCCGTATAGGGATCTATTCCGTTAAGCATGGCACGGATACCGTTCTCCACTACCTTCTTGGGATTTATGGTATCGACATAGAAACGGTCCAGCTCATTTACTATCTCATGGAAAACCTCAAGATTCTTTGAAACATCAAAAGCATGACTCTCAGCCTTTTGCGCGTGAAGGCTCACCTGAGCCGGAATCAATATGGTAAGAAGGGCCAAGCCCGTAACTAATCTCTTCATGACGTTGGATTCAGTGATTGGTTTGTGCGAAGATATATAAAAATTGACTTCAAAGCAGATTTTTTTTGGCTGCAGGTATTGGATATTTGAAAAAAGGCGGTAAATTTGCACCGCGTTTGAGAGCAGTAACGCTCCAAATCATGCAAAATGCTTCTTTAGCTCAGTTGGTTAGAGCATCTGACTGTTAATCAGGGGGTCCTAGGTTCAAGTCCTAGAAGGAGCGCAGAAATTGAGTCCGGAAATTCCGGACTCAATTGTTTTTATT
>JBGURN010000032.1:0-14105 GCA_045131955.1 Bacteroidaceae bacterium | reverse complement strand
AAACGTGCGCGTCTACCAATTCCGCCACCTGGGCATTTCAAAATAAATCAAAGATCTACTTTTGAGCGGCAAACGAGACTCGAACTCGCGACCCCGACCTTGGCAAGGTCGTGCTCTACCAACTGAGCTATTGCCGCAGGGGCTTTTCTGTGAAAGCGGTGCAAAGGTAAGGGTTTTGGGTTTATCTGCCAAGTGCAATCGCAACTTTTTTTGCGTGATTTGCACTTTTTATTTCTTGACCTTATTTTGACATCAAGGCGTCCAGGTGCTTCTGGGCGGTTTCGCAAACCTCTTTAGCGTTCATAGTCAGGCATCTGCGACCGTTGACGACCATAATTCCGTTAATGATCACGGTATCCACATCCGATGCATGAGTACTGTAAACCAACTCCGAAATAAGGTTGGTATGAGGATAAAGATGCGGTTTGTTGATGTCAATTATCTGGATATCGGCAAGAGCACCCTCGCTGATTACGCCGAGTTCACCCTCGCGTCCGATGGCCTTGGCGCCGTTGACCGTAGCCATCTTAAGAGCGGTGTACGCCGGGATGGCGCACGGATCACATGTGGCGACTTTCTGGAGCAGCGAGGCTGTGCGCATCTCCTCCCACATGTCCAGGTCATTGTTCGATGACGCGCCGTCGGTACCCAGTGATACGTTCACACCGGCTTTAAGCAGCTTGCCAACGGGAGCTATGCCCGATGCCAGCTTCATGTTACTCTGAGGGTTGTGGGCTACCGATACCTTATTGCGTGCCAGTATCTCAATGTCATGGTCTGAGAGCACCACACAGTGGGCGGCAAGGGTGGGAGTGGTAAAGAGTCCCTCTTTCTCCAGATGCTCTGTTGGGCTTACTCTGTTCTGCTTCATGCAGTTGTCCTGCTCTGTCTGAGTCTCGGCCAGATGTATATGGCTGGCAACTCCCAGCTCCTTGGACAGGCTGATGGAGCGCTGAAGGTTCTTGCCGGAAAGAGTATAGATGGCGTGAGGGCCCATGACCATGGTGACCAGACGGCTGTCGGAGAATCTTTTGCGGACTGCGCGCCAGTCCTCCTCAAAATGCTCCATGCGGAAATCCATGGGGCAAGGGCTTACCACAGCACGTATGCCTGCACTCTCGGCAGCCTCGGCTACGGCCTCCTCATAGGGGTACATGTCAACCATGGTTGTTGTTCCGCCCATGATCATCTCAAGCATACCCAGACGGGCTCCTACATAGACATCCTCATAACCCATCTTGCCCTCAATGGGCCAGATATGTTCCTCGAGCCACTCCATAAGGGGTACGTCATCGGATACACCTCTTAATATAGCCATGGCCACGTGGGTGTGGGTGTTTATCATTCCGGGCATTACCACCTTACCTTCAGCATCTATCTGTGTGCAGTCCTGCGCGTGCCTGTCAAGGAACTCACGGGCCTGTGATTCAGACTGGGTGACCATGGTGATACGTTCGCCTTCTATGCCTACATAACCCTTGAAATAGAGCTCACCGCCTTCAGGACGGTTCATGGGGAGTATTGTCCCGTTATTTATGAGAATGTTCATGTTGCTGTCTTTTGTCCATGCAAAGGTAGTAAAACAAAAGACTGCCCATGTTACAAATCATGCCTGAAACGTCCCAAATCGCCATACGGAGATTACATTTTTGTTCAAAATCATTCGTAACATGGTTGAAAAAAGCACGGATTTGAATTTTATTTAACAAGCTGTAGCGCTCAAAATCGCCTCTGTGAATACGCGTATGGCCGTTTTTGTCGTTTGGATTATTTTCTGGTGACTGAATGAAACTATAATTTTCCGAATATGCCTGATTTCATGAATAATTTTAATCAGAAAATACAAGTCCAACCATTTTCCAACATTGTCAGGTAAAAAAGTATTTTATCTTTGGTACAGAAACAAAAACACCACGGATATGAAAAGGACGGCATTAACTACCATTTTTGTTTTTGTAGCATCTATGATGTTATCATGTGCAAATGAGGAGATCCTGAATACCTATAATGGAACTCTGGATACTCATACCATATTTAATATTACTGTTGCGCATAATACCAGAAGCAAAAGCGCAGAGACTAAGAGCGTAGAGAGCAAGTTCGGTTATGACAAGGAGATGATGAACTCATGCCTTGATTCAGACGTCGCTCTCAGCCTGGTTGGCAGTGATAAAGAAAAAGGCAATGTACTGGTTGACAACATTCCGGTATTTGAGAAGAACGGAGTAAGAATGGCCGACATCCATACTTCAAGTCTCTCAAGCGGTTATATGGTCGCCAATGCCTTTTATCCTTATGTAAGTAGCGTGAGCTACCGCGAGGACGGATCCTACGCGGTCTCATTCACACCCAATGATATTAAGAGAGGTCCCTTGGCTTCACAGGAAGTCGTTATAAGGAATGACCAGGAGTTTGAGACAGTAAACCTCAAGTTCCATCACATCGCCAACAATCTTGGATTCAGGATCTGTGACAATACAGGCGATGATCAGCTCAAGGGATTGATGCACATCCGTAAGGTGGTGCTTCACGGAATGCCTACCGAGGGATTGTATGTTTGCAATGGTGAAGATTGGCAGTGGGTTCCCAATGCCAAGAGACAGAAGATCGTCATTTTTGAGGGTGACGAGTACTTGCAGGTAGGAGCTGAAAACGCTCTCTATCTTGGAAAAGACAAACTGACAGAGAACAGCAGCGAGTGCAACCGCAATTTCGTGGTTCCCGAGGAGTTGACCGAGGGTAAGCATTTTCTGGAGGTTGTGTTTGATGTTGATCCGTTCGACTATGAGGGATCCCATTACGGAGCCCTTGCCGGCAGGACAGTCAACATCCCTCTGTCAGGGGTAATTCCTGATAATACGTTCGAGCTGGGACTTCAGTACACATTCACACTCGGAGTCAACCTGAATTCAGTCTATAAGGCTGTTCAGTTCTCAGCAACGGTTCAGGATTGGGAGGAGAACTTTGACAGCAGGGTTCTTGATTTTGATAACGAATAAAAAACCGGAATTATCAAGGAGAATTAAGAGACTATTATGGCTGTTTCAGGCCACGAGAGAGATTTTAATGAATTGATAAATAAAAAGGAACTAGATATGAGAAAGATTTGGAATTACGTACAGGAACTGAGATTTATGTATTGGAAACGCAGAATCGAGGGCAACTGGTATTTCTCGGATGTTGTTTATTACCGTGACGCCAAGAAGATCCAGAAGAATACAACCGTGAATAAGCGTAAGTGGAACCTTATTCTGAGTCCCAATTCATATGTGATGTATGGTGACGCTCCTCTGACTGTCGCCAATCTGGTAACTATGGAAGGACGATATTCCCTCAATCCCGACGGAACCCTTACGTTCAGTCAGGAGTGTGAAGGAGGCGAGAGGATAACAAGAAGAGCCCGTATTTGCAAGCTCAATGACAAGGAGTTGGTCTACAGCTATGACAGGGACCAGTTCCAGAACCTCAATTACATGAATGAGCAGAAACAGACAGCCCAGGCTGACAAGATATACTATTCTTTCTTTAGATTATAAATAGGTTTTATTGAAAGTGAAAACGCGCTCCTGACCGTGAGGCCGGGAGCGCGTTGCATTTAGTCGTGGACTGAACGGAATTACTTGATGTTCTTGCGTTCAATCATCCAGCCTTCCATCTTGCCGACGCCGGGCTCATTACCTGTGAACATGGTGCTTGACTCCTTGTCGTTCTTGAGCCACCAGTTAAGCCATGCGGTTGCTACCTTGGCGTAATCACCGCCGTGAGGCTGCATGTAGGTGCCGCCGTGACCAATGCCGTCAAGGCTTACCAGACATGCGGGCATGGTACCTGACATACGCTTGAAGTCATCGTTTCCGTTTTCCCATGCGATATCGGTCGAACCGCCCAGGATCCAGATAACTGACTTCTGCTTCATCCTGGCAAGGCTTGCCTTCTCCTCGGTTTCGGTTGTACCGAAGAAACCGCTGTTCATGACCAGGATGGTCTTGATACGTGCGTCATCCAGCATATGGAGCGCCTGCAGACCGCCGCATGACATACCAGCTGCTGCGATGTTCTCAATGTCAAGTTTCTGGTAGTAGGGGCTCTCCTTATCGGCGTTCTGTGCGAGAGCCCATTCCAGAGCCTGCTTGAGTCCCTCGGGGTCACCCATGGACATTCCGCCGCCCATACCTCCGGGCATTCCGCCGCCCATCTGGGGCATACCGCCACCCATACCGCCGGGCATTCCACCCATGCGGGGCATTCCACCCTGAGGAGCACCCTGTCCCTGGGGAGCACCCTGAGGACGCTGGCCGCCTGGCATACCGCCCATACGGGGAACATCACCGGTCTGGCCGGGACGCGGAGCCTCCATCTGCTGATAGTTGCTGGGTCCTATCGCTACTATAAGATAGCCCTGTGAGGCCACCTCGTTAAGGAAATTCACATGACCGCTGGGAGAGTTGGCACAACCGCCGTTACCCCATACAACGATGGGAAGCAGATTCTTCTTTCCGAACTTACTGAGATCCTGCGGACGGAAAATGGTGTGAGTGGCGAGTGATGGCTCCTCCATCATAATGGCCTTGTAGGGGCCTGTACCACCGTCTTCGAGGATTCTTGAATTCTGTGCCGATGCAGGCACGAAGGCAAATGCCATGGCAGCTGCTGCCCATAAAAGATTCTTTCTCATAAATATCTAAAAATGATTAGTTGTTTGTGAGCCCAAAGCTAATGCTAATTTCCCGTACTGAAAAATTTAAAGTAAATTCGCATGTCTTATGACAGTAGATATTATTCGGAAAAGGTAATGGAACAAGAGAAAAAGCCGGTTGAACTGCCGGAAAACGCATATCGTGAACTCAAGGAGGGAGAGGAATATATTCCGGTCATGAAACCGGACCGTAAATATCCGGAGGCCAATCTCTGGTCAGTGGGATGGGGCGTGCTCATGGCGGTGCTATTCTCGGCTGCCGCAGCCTACCTGGGCCTTAAGGTGGGTCAGGTGTTTGAGGCTGCCATTCCCATAGCGATCATAGCCGTGGGTATATCGGCCCTGGGTAAGCGCAAGGGAGGACTGGGTGAGAACGTAATCATTCAGTCCATCGGGGCCTGCTCGGGCGGTGTTGTGGCCGGTGCCATATTCACTCTGCCAGCCCTCTATATACTGCAGGCCAAGTATCCCGATATGACCGTGAACTTCATGCAGGTGTTCCTCAGCTCGCTTCTGGGCGGTGTGTTGGGCATTCTGTTCCTTATTCCTTTCCGCAAGTTCTTTGTCAAGGACATGCACGGCAAGTATCCTTTCCCTGAGGCTACAGCCACCACGCAGGTGCTCATATCGGGAGAGAAGGGTGCCGGTCAGGCCAAGCCGCTGGTGGTATCGGGTATCATAGGCGGTATATATGATTTCATAGTATCCACATTCGGACTCTGGACAGAGAGTTTCACATCCAGGGTTTGCGCCTGGGGCTCGGCTCTGGCCACCAAGGCCAAGCTGGTGTTCAGCATCAATACCGGAGCAGCCGTACTGGGTCTGGGATATATTGTAGGTCTCAAGTATGCTTGTATCATTGCGGCGGGTTCGGCTGTGGTGTGGTTCATAATCGTACCGCTTCTGCCTATGCTCGGCGATGAGTTCCTGCAGGCTATAAACCCCGCCGTTACGGGTGCCGTTTCACAGATGGAGCCTGAGCAGATATTCTCAAGCTATGCACGTCATATAGGTATAGGAGGTATTGCCATGGCCGGAATATTAGGAATAATCAAGTCATGGCCCGTAATAAAGGGCGCAGTGAGCCTGGCCGGTCGCGAACTCAAGGGTAAGGCCGCTGAGACGGCTCAGGTGGAGCGTACACAGCGCGACCTCCCCATGAAGATTGTCATAACAGGCGTTGTGGTGGCCCTCATCGCCACATTCGTATTCTTTTACCTGGGTGTGATGGATTTCAATCTCCTGCATGCCGTGGTTGGCATTCTGGTTGTGGGAATCATATCATTCCTCTTTACCACCGTTGCTGCCAATGCAATAGCCATTGTAGGTACCAATCCGGTATCGGGCATGACTCTGATGACCCTTATACTGGCATCGGTCATAATGGTATCGGTTGGTCTTAAGGGTACCGCTGGTATTGTGGCTGCCCTGATCATGGGCGGCGTGGTCTGCACGGCCCTCTCCATGGCGGGTGACCTGGTTACCGACCTCAAGATCGGTTACTGGCTCGGCTCCACACCCAAGGTGCAGCAGGGATTCAAGTTCCTGGGAACCCTGGTATCGGCACTCACCGTAGGCGGTGTGCTGATCATACTGAACAAGACTTACGGATTTGTGGGTGAGAACGCCCTGGTAGCCCCTCAGGCCAATGCCATGGCAGCCGTGATTGACCCGCTCATGTCAGGCACAGGCGCTCCCTGGTGGCTCTATGCTGCAGGTGCACTCATTGCCCTGATACTCAACTTTGCCGGTGTGCCGGCCCTGGCTTTCGCGCTGGGTATGTTCATCCCGTTCGATCTCAATATCCCGCTGGTTGTAGGCGGTCTGATAAACTGGTACGTAGGCAGCCGCAACATCGATGACTCCATCAACAGCGCACGTGTGGAGCGCGGCACCCTGCTTGCATCGGGCTTTATTGCCGGCGGTGCCATCATGGGTGTGATCAGTGCAGCTCTCACATACTTTGGACTCGATATGAAAATGCCCGGATCATGGATGGGCAGTTCATGGGCCGAACTGCTCTCAATCGTGATGTACGCCCTCCTGATCTGGTATTTTGTACGTAGCATAATGAAACGTAAAGCATAAGCCGCAAAGCACTAAACCTGCTAACTATATCACTTTATTATTAAAATAGATTATATTTGTAATCTGTTAGCTGTTTCGGCTAGATTAGAGCCTGCCAATATGAAGAAATTACTAAACCTGATTGCTATTGCTGCGGTTATGTCCGCATGCGGCCCGGAAAATGCACCTCAACAACAGGCTGAGGTTAAGACTGGCCATGAATATGGAATCCAACTGTACACGTTGCGTTCCATGATTGGTGATTCCAAGCTTTATGAAGCCAACCATGAGCGCGTGATAGACAGCCTCAAGGCTCTGGGATTTACAAAAGCGGAACTTTACGGTTATGACAACGGCCTGATATTCGGCGTTCCGGCTGAGATTGTGGCACGTGACCTTAAGGAAGCGGGAATAGTACCCGTATCAAGCCATGTCCAGAACCCTCTCACACCCAAGGAAATCCAGTCGGGTGATTTCTCCGACAAGCTTGGATGGTGGAACGAGTGCATTGCGCTGCACAAGACAATCGGCGTGAATACAATCGTATACGGATGGTATGCGCTCCCCAAGACCCGCGATGAACTGCGCCGTATAACCGAGTATATGGAGTGGATAGGCAAGCTCTGCCGCAAGCAGGGCATTGATTTCGGTTACCATAACCACGATCATGAGCTGCAGAGGATAGAGAACCGCACGGTCATGCTTGACTACCTGCTCAACAACACTCATTCAGAGAACGTGTTCATAGAGATGGATGTTTATTGGACCGTATATGGTCACGGCAGCCCCGTGGAGTACTTCAACCGTTTCCCGGGCCGGTTCAAGATTCTGCATCTCAAGGACCAGTATGAGATTGGTCAGAGCGGAATGGTGGGCTTTGATGCCATACTGAACAACCTGGAGACTGCAGGTGCACAGCATCTGATAGTGGAGCAGGAGACAACCCGTAAGTCCGATATGATTGAGAGCCTGCGTATAAGCATGGACTATCTCAAGGACAAATAATCACTCGCTGTAGTTGTGGTCCACAACTATGTAGACCGTATAGCCGGGCAGGAGATTGCACAGCTCGTCATGAAGACAGGCGGCAAGAGCCTGCTCGTCTTTTACTGACACGCACGGAACGATATCGACCGATACGCTGTTCTCCTTCTCGTTATAGTAGAATCCGTGTGACTGGAGAATCTCCTTATGCTCCTTGCATGCCTTGAATACTATGTTCTGGAGCTCGCCGCGTTTCTTGTCCGATGTGGATGAGGCGTAGACACCGATGGTGAGTATTATGCCGAACTTGGTGAACATCCTCTGTGATATCTCGCGGGTGAGTCCGTGTATCTCATAGGCGGTCATGTCATCGGGTATGGTTATATGCAGCGAGCCTATCATAAGCTCTGGTCCGTAGTTGTGCAGTATGATGTCAAACACACCCTGAACCTTGTCAAAGCTCATTACCTCCTGCTTGATCTGGCTGACGAGCTCTTGCGGGAAACGGCTTCCGAGCAGCTCGTTGACAGGACGTGAGAGCATTTCTATGCCGGCCTTTACGATGTAAACCGAAATAATCAGGCCCAGGATACCGTCAAGCGATACATTCCATATGAGCATCACGGCGGCCGATATCAGTGTGGTGAATGTGATCATGGCGTCGAATAGGGCATCGGACCCCGACGCGATAAGGGATTCGCTGTCCAGTTTCTCTCCCTGACGCTTTACATACCTGCCCAGGACGATCTTGACCAGTATGGCAACCACAATGACGGCTATGGTGACCATGCTGTACTCGGGGGTGGTGGGATGTAAGAGTTTCTTGAACGATTCCACGCTTGATGACACGCCGGCGGTGATTACGATGACCGATATTATTATGGCGCTGAAATACTCCACACGGCCATGGCCGAATGGATGTTCCAGGTCGGCAGGGCGCTGCGAAAGCTTGGTGCCTATTATAGTGATCACGCTTGAGAGCGCATCGCTCAGGTTGTTCACACCGTCCATGATGATGGCGACCGATGAGGCCAGCAGTCCTACCAGTCCCTTGAACGCGGCCAGCAGGATATTGGCTGCAATACCGATTACACTGGTGCGAATGATACTTTTGGAACGTTCAGCAGATTTCATGATTCACTCTGTTTATCAGAACAGCGACCAGGCGTAGACTGCGTAGGCTGCAAACATGATCACTCCCGAGAGACGGCCCAGACGACCCTCTTTCCTCCAGGGCTTGACGAGCAGCAGCAGTCCGACCGAGAAGACCATGAGGATGATGTAGTCGGTCAGGTACTGTTCAAAGTTGAAACTTATGGGTCTTATGGATGCCGATACTCCAAGCACGCAGAGCAGGTTGAAGATATTGGATCCAATGATATTGCCTATTGAAATGTCCATCTCCTTCTTGAGGGCGGCGGCAACCGATGCGGCCAGCTCCGGAAGGCTGGTACCCAGCGCCACTACTGTCAGTCCTATGACCTTGTCGCTCACTCCTATGGCCTGTGCAAGCACGGTGGCTCCGTCAACCATGAAGTCTGCGCCGAACGAGAGCATAAGGCAGGCCAGGATGATAAGCAGAATGGCCCAGATTATCTTCATATCGGCGGCGGGGGCATCGGACTCGGGCATATCGTCTTTCCTGGTACGTCCGGTGTAGATTGATATTACCGTGAAGGAGACTATGCTTATGAACAGGATCAAACCCTCAATCCTGGAGATGCCGTTGTTGAGTGAGAACAGGAGCACCATGACCGATGCGGCTATCATGACCACGCCGTTGGCAATGATACGGCTGTTCTGAGTGACTATGGGGCAGAGCATGGCGGTCAGACCCAGAATGAGTCCTATGTTGGCTACGTTGGACCCCAGCACGTTACCCATGGCTATGCCGGCGCTTCCCTTTATGGCCGATGTCATACTCACGAGCAGCTCAGGGGCCGATGTGCCGAAAGCTACGATTGTCAGTCCGATAACCAGAGGCGAGATACGGAAACGGCGTGCCAGTGATACGCCTCCGTTGACAAGCCAGTCTCCTCCAAAATAGAGCAGTACGAATCCTAAGATAACCTCGAGTACTGCGATAAGTGTCCCAGTCATAATCATGCCACAAAAATACTACAATAAGTGTGAAAAAATAATCCTTTAGTTGATAAATGGACTCTTTTAATCATAACCGGGAATCCAATATTATATTAACTTTGCAAACATCAAAAATTGAACTATGAAAACAGTCATAGGGCACATTGCCCAAATTATCGGTCCTGTCGTAGATGTGGCGTTTGAGAACGGTCAGGAATTGCCGTCTATCCACGACGCCCTGGAGGTGACCAGAGACGACGGCCGTAAACTCATAATCGAAGTTCAGCAGCACATTGGTGAGAATATGGTACGCTGCGTGGCCATGGATATTACATCGGGCCTGCGCCGCGGAATGGAAGCCGTATGCACTGGTAGTCCTATCACAATGCCTGTAGGCAAGCAGATCAAGGGACGTATGATGAACGTTACCGGCTCACCCATCGATGACCTCAAGCCTCTGGACAAGGAGGGCGCGTTCCCCATACACCGTCAGCCCCCCAAGTTTGAGGAGCTGTCAACCGTTGAGGAGGTGCTGTTTACCGGAATCAAGGTGATAGACCTGCTGGAACCTTACTGCAAGGGCGGTAAGATAGGTCTGTTCGGCGGTGCCGGTGTGGGCAAGACCGTGCTCATCATGGAGCTCATCAACAATATCGCAAAGAAGAACAACGGTTTCTCGGTATTTGCCGGAGTGGGAGAGCGTACCCGTGAGGGTAACGACCTGCTGCGTGAGATGATCGAGTCCGGTGTCATCAAATACGGCGATGCCTTCAAGGAGAGCATGGCCAAGGGAGAGTGGGACCTGAGCAAGGTTGACTATGACGAGGTTGCCAAGTCACAGGCCACGCTTGTGTACGGTCAGATGAACGAGCCTCCCGGGGCACGTTCGTCGGTAGCTCTGTCAGGTCTTACCGTTGCCGAGTCATTCCGTGACGGTGCAGGCAGCGACGGCGCTTACAGCGATATCCTGTTCTTTATTGATAATATCTTCCGATTCACACAGGCCGGATCGGAGGTATCGGCCCTTCTGGGACGTATGCCGAGTGCCGTAGGTTATCAGCCTACACTGGCCAGTGAGATGGGTAAGATGCAGGAGCGCATCACATCGACCATACACGGATCAATCACATCGGTACAGGCCGTATATGTTCCGGCCGATGACCTTACCGACCCGGCACCTGCAACCACGTTCTCGCATCTGGATGCAACTACCGTGTTGAGCCGTAAGATTGCCGAGCTGGGTATCTATCCTGCCGTTGACCCGTTGGATTCAACTTCACGTATCCTTGACCCCAATATTGTGGGTAAGGCACACTACGATACCGCACAGCGCGTAAAGCAGATCCTGCAGCGATACAACGAGCTCCAGGATATCATCTCGATCCTGGGTATGGATGAGTTGTCCGATGAGGATAAGCTCACCGTGGCACGTGCACGCCGTGTGCAGCGTTTCCTGTCACAGCCGTTTACCGTAGCCGAGCAGTTTACCGGCGTCAAGGGTACCATGGTAAGCATTGAGGATACCATACGCGGATTCAATATGATCCTGGACGGTGAGGTCGATGACCTTCCGGAGCAGGTGTTCCTGAATGTGGGTACCATTGAGGAGGCGATTGAGAAGGCTAAGAAGTTGCAGGCAGAACTCAAGAGTTAATTGAGAATTGAGAATTGAGAATTGAGAATTGATTCCATAGAACCTGCGTAGATGTTGAGACTTAGGATCATAGCTCCGGACAGACTGGTGTTTGAGGGTGATGTTGAAAGCGTTACCCTTCCGGGTACAGTGGGCAGTTTCACTGTACTGAACAACCATGCACCCATTATCTCGTCACTTGAAACCGGCAAGATATCGTATAAGGATGCGAACGGCAAGACCGACATAACGGTAAAGTCCGGGTTCGCAGAGGTGCAGAATAACGTTTTATCAGTCTGCGTGGAGCTCTGAGCCATTTTGTTGATATGAAAAAGATAATAACGGCATATGTGATTGTTCTGGCGGTGCTTACGGTGGCATCGGTCATCATGTTGCGCATGCTGTGGCCGGAACACTATCCGTCAGGCTTGTTCCTGATACCTCTGTTCTTTACCGCTATGCTGGGTCTTATGGCCTTCATGCGCCGGTCCAATGAGAAGAAGGGACGTGACCGCAGCCTGTTCTTTATGGGATACAGGATTGTCAAGATACTGCTTGCGATAGTTCTTATACTGGTCTATTTCACAGCAGTGGGAGACGAACTCCTTACGTTCGCTGCCGTATTCACAGTTTACTATCTGTGCCTCTCCTTTGTGGAGACGGTACTGTTCATGAAAGAGGAGAGAAAGAGTTGAAACGTATTCTCTACATATTGTCACTGCTGCTGATAGCGGTCATGCCGGCCAGGGCCCAGGAGGCTCCGGTTGCAGAGGAGACTGTCGATGTCAAGGGCATCATATTCGGTCACCTCAAGGACTCCTATCACTGGCACATTATTACACTTGGTGATAAGGAGGTTAGCCTTCATCTGCCTGTGATGCTCTACAGCAAGGTATCGGGCTGGCATTTCTTCATGTCTGACAAACTTGAACATGAGGGTAGCTATGAGGGATTCCATATAACTCAGGAGGGTGCTTATGCAGGCAAACTTGTGGAGACGCTGCCTGACGGAACTGAGCTCAAGCCGCTTGACCTGTCGCTCACCAAGATTGCTCTGGCTGTGATCTTCAACAGCCTGCTGCTCTGCGTCATTGTGATGTGCACCGCACGCTGGTACAGGCGTCACAGCTCCACCGATCCCGCACCCAAGGGTTTTGTGGGCCTCATGGAGTTTGTCATTGCCATGATAGTCGATGACGTGATCAAACCCTCGGTCGGCAAGGACTACAAACGGTACACCCCGCTGCTGCTCACCATATTCTTCTTTATACTGCTGAGCAACATCATGGGACTCATTCCCATATTCCCTGCAGGAGCCAATGTGACCGGCAACATAGCCGTGACACTATTCCTGGCCCTGATCACATTCTTTACCGTTAACGTATTCGGTAACCGTGAGTACTGGAAGGAAATCCTCTGGCCCGATGTCCCCGTATTCCTCAAGGCTCCCGTACCTCTGCTCCCGTTCATTGAGATTGTAGGTATATTCACCAAGCCTTTTGCCCTTACCGTACGTCTGTTCGCAAATATCACCGCAGGTCACGCCATCATATTGTCGCTTACCTGCGTAATATTCATAACCGCCAAGATGGGTCCGGCCATAGGAGCTCCCATGACAGCGCTCTCGCTGTTCTTCATGGTATTCATGAACTTCCTGGAGCTGCTGGTGGCCTACATCCAGGCATATGTGTTCACTATGCTCTCCGCCGTGTTTATCGGTCTTAGCCGGCCGGAGGAGGAACATAAGGAAATTGAGAATTGAAAATTGAGAATTGAGAATTAATTAACAACTTAAATATTACTATTATGATGTTAGCAACTATCTTACAGGCTGCAGCAGGTGCAGCAATCGGTAACGGTGTCATAGCACTCGGTGCTGCCATCGCAGTTGTAGGTGCAGCTTTAGGTCTTGGCCGCATCGGTCAGTCAGCAATGGAGTCAATCGCCCGTCAGCCTCAGGCTGCAGGTGACATCCGCAGCTCCATGATTCTTATCGGCGCCTTCATGGAGGGTGTATCACTTCTGGCAGTAATTGTTTGTCTGTTAGCACTGTACGCATAAATGGATCTGCTCATTCCCGAGGTCGGTACACTGATCTGGATGCTCATTGCGGCCGGAATAGTGTTCTTCATATTGGTTAAGTGGGGATTCCCCATCATAACCGATATGGTGGACAAGCGTAATGAGTATATTGACAAGTCGCTTGATGCCGCCAAGCAGGCTAACGAGCGTCTTGCAGGTATCCAGACCGAGTGTGACGAACTCCTAAAGGAGACTCGTGCCGAGAAGGCGCGTATTCTCAAGGAGGCGGCTGACCGGCGTGATGAGATCATTGCAGAGGCAGAGAACCGTGCCAAGGAGAGCGGTGAGAAGATCATCGCCGATGCACGCGAACAGATCCGTCTGGAGAAAGAGGAGGCTCTGCGCAGTCTCCGTCGCCAGGTAGCGGAACTGTCGGTTCAGGTAGCTGAGAGGGTCGTAATGAAAGAGCTGTCGACCGATGAGGACCAGCTCCTTCTCATAGACCGAATGATAGATGACGTTAAGACCGGCAAGTAAGGTATGAATACAGGAACCGTTTCCGTAAGATATGCCAAAGCTCTGCTGCAGTATGCGGTGGAGCAGGGTGATGATAGCCAGGTG
>JBGURN010000031.1:0-13522 GCA_045131955.1 Bacteroidaceae bacterium | reverse complement strand
GTTCCGTTTGGCCCTGATACGCACTTAGACAAAAAAAAAAGGTGCCAAACGGAACCGTCCCCTTTGGCACCCTCCCTTTGGCTCCCTTTGGAGCTTAAAGTTCGTCCTGAGCGTAGAGATAATCAAACAGAGGCGATGCGTATTCGCAGTAGTCGGACTCTGTAAAGAAACGATCCAACTCTGCCTTGGCGGTCTCGAGCGAATCGGAAGCATGTATTATGTTCTCCTGATGACTCACGCACAAATCACCGCGTACGGTACCGGGCAGAGCCTTGCGGCCGTTGGTGGCGCCGGCCATCTCGCGTACCACGCTTACGGCGTCAATACCCTCCCAGCAGCAGAGAACTACGGGGGCCGCCATCATCGACTTTTCTATTATAGGATAAAACGGTTTCTCAGCCAGATGGGCATAGTGCTGACGCAGTATATCGGGTGTGAGCTGCTGCATCTTCATGGCAACCAACTTGAGTCCGCGTCTTTCAAACCGTGATATTACCTCACCAATAAGCCCACGCTGTATTGTGCAGGGCTTGAGTATTACAAGTGTTCTTTCCATACCGCAAAATTACAAAATTGAGCCGAAAGGGAGCCAAAGGGGACGGTTCTGTTTGGCCCCCTTCGAGAAAAAGGAGCCAAACAGAACCGTCCCCTTTGGCTCCCGCAGGTTCTGCGTATCAATTCTAAATTCTAAATTCCTTCTGAAAAGGGCGGAAATTATTGCTGGAGGGTGAGTCGATGATTGCAAATACAATCTTACTGAACCGCCCCCTGAACTCCTGCTCGTCCAGGACCTCGTGGAACAGGCGCGCCATCTGAGCCGGAGGAGTGCAGAACGCACCACAACCCAGCGCACCCAGCACCAGGCTGTCATGCCCCTGCAGCACACCTATTCTTAATATAGTGCGGATTTTCTCCCTGAGCACGGGCTTATCGGACTCGGGAATCTGTCCGTTCTCCAGCGAGTTGTGACCGTGCTTGGGGTTGTAATTGAGTGATGCGACCGATATGACCGCGGCACGGAACGGCTCGTCAAGCAGACGATAGCCCTCATCCTGCGTTGCGCGGAAAAACGTAATGCCCGGGCTGTAAATTCCGCCGTAAGTATTGTCCATGGGGTAACGCTCGGCACGGCGGCGCACGCCCACCTTATCGGCCAGGTCGCCGTAACGACCGCCCGGCAGCGAGAACTGATAGAGCGATACGGCCAGGGTGCTGCGTCTGCACAGTTCCTCCTCCTGGGCCGATGACCCCATGAGCACGCCTCCTCCCGGATGATAGAGGCTGGCCATATTGAGGACTGCGGGGTTGAGCCCCTGCCCTACCAAATCGCGGAGCGCAAGGATGCAGTCCACGTTCAGCACCTCCACGCTGGTCTTGACAGGAGTATAGTCCGATGCAAGCTCAATCGGAGCCGAGAACATCCGGGCACCCTCCACGTACTCCCCCTTGTCAGGAAGCGTGACCACCCTGTCGGTCTCCGTACGGTAAGCCCCGTCACGGAAAATCTCAAGGTTGTGGCTGAACACCTTGATGAGCATGTTCCTGCGTTCAGCACCGCCTATGGTCGATGCCCGATACCAGCCGTTAAGCCATATCTGTGAATTCCACTGCTGCGCTCTAAGCATATTACATTTATATTAAGGTGCTCAAAGATACGAAATTCCATCCGTGCGCGGGACTACCCGGGTTGTGGAATTCATGGATTCTCCATAACTTCGCGTCGTGAAAAAGATATTCAAATACTTAAGCATATGGTCTTTGGCTGCAGTCATTATAATGATGGCAGCCGCCACCATCATCGAGAAACTGTACGGAACAGTCTATGCCACCGACTGGGTCTATCACAATCCCCTGTTCATAATACTCTGGGCCGTAGCCGCCATATCGGGAGTGGTCATGCTCATACAGCACCGCACCATCCGAAAGATGGCCACCTTCATGCTGCACATATCGCTGGTGCTCATCCTGGCGGGCGCTCTCACTACCATGCTCACCGGCAGGCAGGGCATGATGCATCTGCGCCTTGATCAGCCCACAAGCGAGTGGGCATCGGACCAGGGATTCCGCCAGAAGCTGCCGTTCACGCTCTACCTGACCGATTTCACCATCCACTACTACGACGGCTCCAAGGCCCCGTCCGATTACAGCAGCACCGTCGTGCTCCAGGACAACGGAGCCTCAAGCACCCACGTCATATCCATGAACAACATACTCCGATACAGGGGCTACCGGTTCTATCAGGCCGATTACGACCAGGACCGCGAGGGCAGTTTCCTCTCGGTAAGCCATGACCCATGGGGCGTGGCCATCACCTATACAGGATATGCCTTGCTGCTGCTCTCCATGCTCACCTTCTTTATCCAGAAGGAGTCCGGATTCCGCCGCGCGCTCAACAATATAAGACAGAGATATAAGGTAATCATAATATTGGCACTCTCCACCTTGGGAGCGACACAGGCCAGAGCCGCCCAGACCCTGCCTCCCGCCCTGCCCGACAGCGTGGCACAGGAGTTTGAGCAACTTTACATCTACTACAACGACCGCATCGCACCGCTCCAGACCATGGCCCGCGACTACAGCCTCAAAGCCTACGGCAAGAACGGCTATGAGGGCTACACCGCCACCCAGGTCATAACGGGATGGCTGTTCTTCTATGACTGGTGGAACGTGGTGCCGTTCAAGCTCAAGGCAAAGGAGATGGGCACATCGGCCCAGGCCGAGAAGGAGTCGGTACGCATGGAGGTGGCCACAGGACAGGCATTCAGGATATTCCCGCTTCGCGTAGCCCCCCGTACCGGTCAGGCTGTGCCGGCCGGCGGCCAGATAGTATGGTTCGGGCCCGATGACCCCCTGCCCGACAACCTGGAATATGACACGTGGGTCTTCATCCGCCGCTCCCTTGACTATATCCATGACGAGATCAGGGACAGGAACTGGGCCGATGTAACCCGCACCGTCAGAGCCATCCGCAGCTATCAGGTCAAGACAGCCGCCGAAGTCCTGCCCTCAGACCGCCGATTCCGTGCCGAGATCCTTCATAACAGGATAGCTCGTCCCATGGTACCGTTCATGGCATCCCTAACAATAGGTATGATACTCTTTGTCATAGGCGGACTGCTCATGGCACGCCGCCGCGACTTCCCTACCACCGTAAAGGTAGTGATGCAGATACTCACCACCGCCCTGTTCCTCTACCTGACACTGGTTCTGGGGCTGCGCTGGTACATATCGGGCCATGCGCCCCTGGCAGGCAGCTACTCGGTGATGATGCTTATGGCCTGGCTCGTGAGCATAGCCATGACGGCACTGCGCCGCAGCCTCCCCATAATACAGCCCATGGGATTCATACTGGCCGGATTCACCATGCTGGTGGCATCACTGGCCAGCTCCAACCCGCAGATAACGCACCTCATGCCCGTGCTGCAGTCGCCGCTGCTGAGCCTCCATGTGCTCTGCATGATGGTATCGTACACCCTGTTCGGACTGGTGGCGCTCACCGGAATCATGGGACTGATACAAAGAAATGAGGATACGGCACGCATGCTGCGCGACGTGAACCTGACCATACTCTATCCGGCAGTATTTATACTTACAACCGGAACGTTCCTGGGCGCCGTATGGGCAAACGTGTCATGGGGAAGTTACTGGTCCTGGGACCCCAAGGAGACCTGGGCGCTCATTACCATGCTGGTCTACTCAGCCATGCTCCACAGCAGTGTGGTATCAAAGTTCAACAGCCCCAGATTCTTCCATCTCTACTCCGTTCTGGCATTTATTACGGTTCTCATTACCTATTTTGGAGTAAATCTCATCCTGGGAGGCATGCACGCCTATGCGTGAATACCTAAAAGTAGGTATCAAGACCGATGTCAAAAACCAGTATCTTTGCACCCGGAATACTTAAAGTTGGTGACCGATGAAAAATGAATACATCCTTCAGGACAAGATGAGGGATCTGATTGATGACAACAATCTGATTCTGCTGGTCCTGAGCCGTTTCGGAATACATTTCGGATTCGGAGACAGCACCATAAGCGAGGTTTGCCGCGAGAACAATGTAGACTGCCCCACTTTCCTTGCCGTCGCCAATCTCATAGCCGGTAAGAACTACACAGGTTACAGCGTCTCACTCCCTGCACTTATTGACTACCTCAAGCGTGCCCACACCTATTTCAGCGAGTTCATCCTGCCGGGCATACGCCGCAAGCTCATAGAGGCCCTCAACTGCAATGACGTCAATGACGTGGCCTTCCTGATACTCAAATTCTATGATGACTACACCGTGGAGATTCAGAACCACATGAAACATGAGAACGATGTGGTATTCACCTACGTGGAGAAACTGCTGCACGGCCAGGCTACCGGAAGGTTCAACATAGCCAAGTATTCAGTAGCCCATGACAACGGCTCACAGAAACTCAAGGAGCTTAAGGACATTGTGATACGTCACTACCGTCAGCCCAACAACGATCAGCTCAACTCAGCCCTGTATGATATAATCAACTGCGAGAATGACCTCATATCACACAGCGAGATTGAGGAACGCCTCTTTGTTCCTGCCGTAATGAAACTTGAAAAGTCGGTAGCATCGGGCACAGAGACAGTACAGACCAACACGCCGGAGTACACCGCCGGCACCATGGCCATCCTCAGCGACCGCGAGAAAGACATAATAAAATGTGTGGCACGCGGCATGTCCAACAAGGAGATAGCCGACAAGCTGTTCCTCTCCATCCACACCGTCACCACACACCGCCGCAACATCACGGCCAAACTGCAGATTCACTCTCCGGCCGGACTGACCATCTATGCCATAATGAACAATCTGGTCGACATAGCCGATATCAACCTCCAGTAAATAAAAATCCTCGCAGCCGGGCTGCGAGGATTTCTGTTTTACTTGGCCAGTCTGTAAATCGCCTCCTGGTCGGCCGGTGCCAGGACCTTGAACTGCCCCTGCGTATCCTTGCCGTCATGGCTGCACTTACGGACCATCTCCTTTATCTCGGCATCGGTCACCTCACGTCCAATCAGTTCATGGATGTTTATAGGCATTCCGATTGAGTGGTAGAAACGCTCCATAGCCTCGATACCGCGAATGGCAGTACCCTCAGGATCGGTAAAGTCATTCTCCACACCCATCACATTGACTGCAAAGCGTACAAAACGGCTCACGTTGCACTTGTAGACGTAACGTGCCCAGCTGGGCCATATGGCAGCCAGACCTGCGCCGTGTGTCACATCGAACATACCGCTCAGCTCATGTTCAAGCTGGTGTGTAGCCCAGTCACCTACACGGCCGCAACCGGTCAGGTCGTTATGGGCAATGCTTCCGCCCCACATTATCTGTGCGCGGTAACGGTAATTCGTGGGATCCTTGAGCACCTCAGGAGCACACTCTATCATGGTGCGCAGCAGAGCCTCAGCCACTGCATCGGTCAGGTTCATGTCATCATCATGTGAGAAATAACGCTCCATGGTGTGCATCATGATGTCGGTAATACCGGCTGCCGTCTGATACGGAGGCAGAGTGTAGGTACGCTCCGGGTTCATGATGGCGAACTTGGGGCGGCTTATATTGTTGGAGTAACCGATCTTAACGTCACCGTCCTCATTGGTGATAACGCTCGACTCACTCATCTCACTGCCCGCAGCGGGGATGGTCAGGACCGATGCAACCGGAAGGCATGCCTTGGGTGTGTATTTCTGCAGATACACATCCCACACCTCACCATCGTAAGGCACACCGTATGCGATGGCCTTGGATGAGTCAATCACACTGCCGCCGCCTACTGCAAGGATAAAGTCAACTTTCTCCTTGCGGCACAGCTCTATACCTTCATGCACCTTGGAGAGTCTGGGATTGGGAACTACGCCGCCCAGTGTCACATACTGAACGCCGCCCTCCTTGAGCAGACGCTCCACCTTGTCAAGCAATCCGGACTTGATGGCGCTCTTGCCACCATAATGAACCAGCACCTTGGTGCCGCCGTACTTCTTGACCAGCTCGGCAACCTGCTCCTCGGAATCCTTTCCGAACACCACCTCAGTCGGTGCGTAATAATTAAAGTCTACCATATTTACACATATTTGATAAGGTTTGCGAATGTTGTTCCAATTGAGAATTGAGAATTGAAAATTGAGAATTGAGAATTAAATGAAACGCACCTGCGTAAAAATCCACGCAGGTTCTGCGTATCAATTCTCAATTCTCAATTCTCAATTCTCAATTCAAATAGTTACTTTTTCTTTTTGTCGTCCTTGATTTCCTCAGCCTGGGGAGCATCGGCCTCCTTCTTCTTGGCCAGATACTCAGGCAGGTTCAGACCGGCCATGTTGAAGAGGTCGGACATGGGAGGAACGGATTTCATCAGGCCGCTAAGGAAATTGGCGGTAGAGCCCTTTCCGTCGGCGCTGTTGCCTGAATCCCAAACGGTAACGTTGTTGAACTTGATACCCTTGATTGCCTCGACCTGAGTCTTGACGAGTTCCGGCATTTTCTCTGACATGAGCAGCATGAATGCCTTGGCGGCATCACCGCCTGCAGCCTGTACCATCTTGTCATAACCGGCAGCCTGCTTGGTCAGGATCTCATAGTAACCCTTAGCCTCAGCCTCCATACGGGCGAATATGGCATCGGCCTCACCCTTGGCGCTTACGCGGAGCTTCTCGGCCTCAGCCTCGGCAGCTATGATTATACGATCCTTCTCAACCTGCTGGGCAACCAGGATGTTGGCCTGCTGGGTTGAACGCTCACGCTCGGCACGGGCGTTCTCGGCGTCACGCTCAGCGATGTAGGCATCCTGCAGGGCCTTAGCCTGCTGAACCTTCTCAGCTGTTACAGCCAGACGGTTGGCCTCAGCCTCTTTCTCACGACGGAATGCATCGGAGTTGGCAATCTCAACCTTGGCGTTGTTCTCACCCTGTACGGCTACGGCGTTAGCCTGCGATGTACGGATACGGGTCTCCTTTACGGCCTCGGCCTTACCGATCTCACCGTTTCTATCCTGCTCAGCCACACTTACCTTAGCCTCGTTGATGGCCTTGGCGGCAGCCTCCTTACCCAGAGCCTGGATATATCCCGACTCATCCTTGATATCGGTTACGTTTACGTTGATAAGACGAAGACCGATTTTCTTAAGCTCAACCTCGACGTTCTTGGCAATCTTCTCCAGGAAGGTGTCACGGTCGCTGTTGATCTCCTCGATTGACATGGTGGCGATAACCAGACGGAGCTGACCGAACAGGATATCACGTGCCAGTTCCTGAATCTCCTCGGCTGTGAGGCCCAGCAGACGCTCGGCGGCGTTGTTCATGCTGTCGGGCTCTGTCGATATACCTACGGTGAAGCGGCAGGGTACATCCACGCGGATGTTCTGACGGCTCAGCGCGTTGGTCAGGTTGGCATCTATTGAGATAGGTGTCAGGCTCAGGTATGCGTAGTCCTGAATTACAGGCCATACGAACTTACCGCCACCGTGTATACACTTGGCGGAGCCGCCACCGGTCTTACCGTAAACTACCAGAATCTTGTCCGACGGGCAACGACGGTACCTGCGGATGATTGTTACAAACAGGATGAACAGGAGTACGACTCCTATTACAACTAAAAGTGGAATGTTACTGCTCCCGCTAAGGAGGATGTTTAAAAGTGTCATGTGTTTATTAAAGATGTTAGTTGTTCGAATTGATTATTTTACCACCACTACGTCATCGCCGGCAACCTCCAGGATCTTGACCTGGCCGCCGGTCGGTATCTCGGCGTCGTTATCGGTTATGGCATCGATCTCATGGACTGAGCCCTTGACGCTCACCTGGACCTTGCCGCGTCCTGAACGGGCGGCGGGGATACGCAGGTACACATCGGCCGTAAGTCCTACAGATTCAGAGAGTCTGAAACTACCGTCATGGGAGAGTTTCATTACCTGGCTCAGCATGAATACAAAAGCCAGCACAAACAAGAGGCCTACCACGATTGCCACGATCTGAAGCAGCAACGGGCTGGCGATGGTCTCGTCCAGAAGCACGCCTGCCCATCCGTATCCGAGCAGGAAGTTGATCAGGTTGCGGAATGAGAACACTCCGTTCAGTCCGCCGTCCTCAGTGACATCACCTGCAGAGTCCATAGGACCTGCATCGACATCAGTATCGGCACCCAGTCCTATAAACGTAAGGACAGTCTGGATGACGAACACCAGAGATGCGCAAACTGCGATTGCCCAAAAGAACTTCTGTGACGTTTCCAAAGAATTAAAAAAGTCCATCATAGGTTAGAAATAATAATTGGTTGAAAAATAAAAAAGCCTTTTTACAAAAATAGTGAATCCTCATGATTATTACCAAACCTACATTAAAAAAAACATTAACTTTGCGTGAATTCATTTTGTCATGGAACTACCGATGTATGATACTCTGTTGAGTCTGCCCCTATTCCAGGGCATGAGCCAGGCTGATTTCAACAGCCTGCTGCAGAAAATACGTCTGGATTTTGTCCGATATGAGGAGGGCAGCACCGTCATCAGCTCCGGCCAGAGATGCAGCAGCCTGGCTTTTCTCATAAACGGAACGGTAGAGAGTTCACGTGACGGCATGGACGGCAAGTTCACCTTCATGGAGTCAATTGACGCGCCCTGCCTGATCGAACCCTATTCCATGTTCGGAAGGGCCGGCAGTTACCAGCGTACCTACACCGCACTTACGCCCTGCGGTTTCCTTATGGTCGACAAGCTGTACATATACTCTGAACTGGGTAAGTACAACATCTGCCGCATGAACCTGCTCAACATACTTAGCGGACGCGTCCAGCAGCTCGACAGCCACATCTGGAGCCTGGACGGCATGACCCTGAGGGAGCGCATAATCCGTTTCATAAAGGGACTCTCCGATTTCCAGACCGGTCAGAAACGGCTCGCCATCAAGATGAATGACCTGGCAATCCTCATGGACGCCACAAGACTGAACGTATCGCGTGAACTCAACTCCCTTGAGGCAGACAATCTGATATCACTGCGCCGCAAGGAGATCCTGATACCCGCGCTTGAGAATTTGACAACCTGATTATTGGCTTAAGATGGACGAATCAAAAAAAGCGGCAATTGACCGCCGATATGCCAGGATGGCCCTGATCTGGGCCGAGAACTCCTATTGCGTAAGGCGCAAGGTTGGAGCCCTGGTCGTAAAGAACAACATGATAATATCCGACGGATACAACGGTACCCCCACCGGATTCGAGAATATATGCGAGGATGAGAACAACGTATCCAAGCCCTACGTGCTGCATGCCGAGGCCAACGCCATCACCAAGCTGGCACGCTCATCGAACAGCAGCGAGGGAGCCACACTGTACGTTACCGCATCACCCTGCATTGAATGCGCCAAACTCATAATCCAGTCAGGAATCAAGCGTGTCATCTATACCGAACAATACAGACTGACCGATGGCGTGGACCTGCTCCGACGCGCAGGAATTGAAGTTGAATACATGGATTTGAACTCTGAGAAATGAACACATTTAAAAAGATAATTCAGATTTTGTTTGTACTGGTCATGGGATTTATCCTGGGAGTGGAGATCATGATCGGTTTCTTTAAGAGACATACTCCCCAGATGGTTCTTGGTTCCACCTCCGGCTCGCAGAAAGTCGAGACCCTGATCAAGGCCATCGACCATAAATATGTGGATGTAGTAGATATGGACTCCATCATAGACCGGGTCCTGCCCACCATACTCCAGGAACTCGACCCCCACTCCGCCTACTATCCCGCCGAGGAGACACAGGAGAGCAACGACGAGCTCCACGGCAGTTTCTCCGGCATCGGAATCCAGTTCTCCATGCAGGATGACACGGTACGTGTGAACAACGTGATCCACGGAGGCCCCTCCGAGAAGGTTGGCGTGCTGGCCGGCGACCGCATCATACTCATAAACGACTCCCTGTTCGCAGGCCGCAAGATACCCAGTAACGAGATTGTCAAAAACCTCAAAGGCCCCAAGGGCACCACGGTCAAGATAAGCGTGATGCGTAACGGCGAGCCCAACCTGGTTGACTTTACCATAGTACGCGGTGACATACCCGTAAAGAGTGTCGATGCCGCCTATATGATATCGCCCGAGAACGGCATAGGCTACATCATGATAAACAAGTTCGGCGAGACCACCTTCCAGGAGATGATGGTCAGCCTGGCCGAGCTGAGCAGCAAAGGCATGAAGAAGCTTATCATCGACCTTAGAGGCAACAGCGGCGGCTATCTGGGCGCAGCCATACAGATGGCCAACGAGTTCCTCCCCAAGAATGACCTTATAGTATATACGCAGGGTGCCCACAACCCCGTGGCCAAGCAGTACGCCAACGGACACGGACACTACACCACCATACCTCTGGTTGTCATGATCGATGAGTCATCGGCCTCAGCTGCCGAGATATTCACCGGCGCTATCCAGGACAACGATCGCGGCACCGTGGTTGGACGCCGTTCGTTCGGCAAGGGTCTGGTGCAGGAGCCTATCGACTTCACCGACGGTTCGAGCCTACGCATTACAATCGCCCGTTACTATACCCCCTCGGGCCGATGCATCCAGAAGCCATACGGTGATTCCGGTGAGGACTACGCCATGGATATAGTTAAGCGCTACGAGCACGGAGAGTTCTTCTCGGCCGACAGCATAAAACTCAACGAGAACGAGGTGTTCAAGACCAAGGGCGGCCGTACCGTTTACGGCGGCGGAGGTATCATGCCCGATGTATTCGTGGCACAGGACACCACCGGTTACTCCGACTACTACTCCAACGTGGTACGCAAGAGCCTGGTCAACAAGTTCTCATTCAAGTACGTGGATAAGAAACGTTCTGATTTCAGCGGGATGAAGACCCACAGCGATATCACAGGTTACCTGGATGCCGACAACGTGCTTAACCAGTTCTACGATTATGCAGCCAAGAACGGTGTAAAGAGAGATAACACGCTGAGCCGTCCTGCCCGTAAACAGATGCGCAACGCCCTCTACGGCAACATCATATACGATGCACTGGAGATGCAGGATTACATCACCTTCATCAACCTCTCCGACCCCACCGTCATCCGCGCCATCGACATCTTAAAATAAAAAATACCTCTAGACACCGTAGGTGTATAATACGGGTAACCAGCCGTTTCAACGGCTGGCCAGCTAAACGTATAAATGGTTCCATCGGAACGTTTTATAAACGTATAAATGGTTCATTTAAGAACGATCTGTGTAATGACCTGAGCGCCGGCCTCGGCGTTGAGACGTGCCACCAGTTCCGTGCGCCTCATCATAAGCTCATTCCTGAGCGCGGCCGATGTAAGCGTCACGAACAGCACCTGATTGTAGATTCTCACTTCCTTGGTGTAACGTGAAACGGAGGGGCCCAGCACCTTGCTCCAGGCCTGGATGACCCTATGCTCGTTGAGCGGAGTCTCAAGCCCCATCTCGCGCAGATACTGCTGTATCACGCCGCCAACCTTCTCCGAGTCAGTCTTTTTCATAGGACTTCGCCCTCCTGAACGGTAAATACCTTATGGTCGCATCCGGATCCGTCAAGAATGCCGTCAATATGGTTGCGGTCCACATCGGTTATGAATACCTGCCCGAACTTGCTGTTATCGGACACAAGTGATATGATACGGCTTACCCTTTCCGCATCCAGACGGTCGAATATGTCATCAAGCAAAAGTATGGGACGTTTGCCGCACGCCTCTCTGAGCAGGCGGTACTGGGCCAGTTTGAGAGCCACCAGATAGCTCTTATTCTGCCCCTGGGAACCCTCACGGCGGATGGGGTATCCGTCCAGGTTCATCTCCAGCTCATCTTTGTGGATGCCGTTTAAGGTGTAGCCCACGGCACGGTCACGCTGGCGGTTCTCATCGAGCTGCGCAAGAAGGTCACCACGATCCAAATGCGATATGTAGGAGAGCGACACCTGCTCGCGGTCCACGCCAATGAGCGAGTACATATCGCTGAAAATGGGCACCAGGCGGTCGGTCAGGCTGCGACGTTTCTCATAGATTTTCTGACCCGTATCGGCCATTGTCTGCTCCCACATCAGGAACAGCTCACGGTCCGGCTCACGCTCCATCTTAAGGAGCGCGTTACGCTGCTGGACAGCCTTGTTATATGATATAAGGAGTTTCAGATACTCGTTATCGTACTGCGATATGATTATATCCATGAAACGGCGGCGTTCATCGCTGCCGCCACCTATGAGTTCCGTATCCTGGGGCGATACCATAACCAGCGGGATGTATCCTATATGGTCCGAAAAACGCTGGTATTCCTTGCCGTCACGCTTGAACTGCTTGTGTCCTTTTTTTGACACACATCCTATCACGGTCTTATCGGCCGATGGGAGACGATACGTGCCCTGAAGCTGGTAACAGTCGGCTCCGTGCCTCAATGTCATCTGGTCCGTGAGGCTCAGGGAGCTATGGCAGAACGAGAGGCAGTAGACCGCATCCAGAAGATTGGTCTTTCCCATGCCGTTTTTACCCACGAAACAGTTGAGTTTAGGGGAAAAATCAAGGTCAGCCTGTATTATGTTGCGATAGTCCTGGACGAACAGATGTTCAAGTAACATTGGGACAGAGTTATGGTTTTCCTGAACGCGAAATTAATTTCTTTTCCCCTATATCGACTCTTTTTTATTACAAATTGTTTTCACAAAGTAAAAAATGACTATTTTTGCACCCGCTAACAAAACGACGCAATGGCAAAGAAAGCAGTAAAACCCGCTCCTCAGCAGGACCAGAAAGGCCTTGAGGAGGCATTGACCAAGTCAGAACAGTTTTTTGAGAACAACAAGAAGACCATATTCGGTTGTCTCATAGCAATCATAGTTATCATCGCCGGCGGCATGCTTTACAATGCCAAGGTCGTTCAGCCCCGCCAGATCAAGGCTGCTGAGGCCATCTATCCCGGTGAGAGCTATTTTGCAAACGGCGACTATCAGACCGCCCTTAACGGTGACGCTTACGGTTTCGAGGGTTTTGAGGAACTGACCAAACAGTATCAGAGCACTAAGGCCGGCAAGCTGGCTAACCTCTACGCCGGTCTCTGCTTCGCACAGCTCGACAGCATGGAACTCGCTGAGAAATACCTCTCCAAGTTCAGCGGTAACGACCAGATGGTTTCACCCGCCGCTCTCGGTGCACTTGCCAACGTTTATGCATCACTTGATAAGGTAAGCAAGGCTGCCGCTACATTCGAGAAGGCCGCCAAGAAGGCTGACAACAACCTGCTCTCACCTTACTACTACCTGCAGGCAGGTATCATGTACGAGTCACTGGGTAAGAACGCTCAGGCTCTCAAACTCTACAAGACTATCAAGGCTAAGTATCCTGAGTCAAACGAGGGTCAGGATATCGAGAAGTATATCACCCGTCTTTCAAGCAAGTAATTGCCAGACGGGGTTAAGGCCGGGTGAATTCCAGAGTGGCCAAATGGGGCAGACTGTAAATCTGCTGTCTTTCGACTTCGGTGGTTCGAATCCATCTTCACCCACAAA
>JBGURN010000030.1:0-1531 GCA_045131955.1 Bacteroidaceae bacterium | reverse complement strand
ACGTTCAGGGAGAGGGCGTTGTTGGGCTGGTCGCCGGCGCGGTAGGTCACGGGTGTGCCTGCTGCCAGACCGAGTTCCTTGGCTGCGGCCTGTGTGAGCTTGCCCTGCTCTGCGAATGTGGGAACGATCTTGGGGATGAATGAACGGGGTATACCGTAGTAGTCAAGCAGGAAACCTGCAACCTCGCCGGTCTGGAAGTCCCAGAACATACCTTCGGAGAGGCCTGATATTGTTGTGGCTATCTCGCCGGTGAGACGCATTGCGATATAGTCACCGGGGAGCATGATCTTATCGATCTTATCAAAAATCTTGGGTTCGTTCTGCTTTACCCAGGCCAGCTTGGAGGCTGTGAAGTTACCGGGGGTGTTGAGCAGATGGGTGAGGCACTGTGAGCGGCCCAGCTCCTGGAATGCATTCTCGCCGATGCCTACTGCGCGGGAGTCACACCAGATGATGGCGGGGCGAAGGACCTTCTGGTTCTTGTCCACGCATACGAGTCCGTGCATCTGGTAAGAGATTCCGATGGCCTTGATATCGGCTGCATCGACCTTGCACTGTGACATGACATCGGCTGTGGCTGCCTTAAGATATGACCACCAGTCTTCAGGGTTCTGTTCAGCCCATCCGGGGTTGATTGCTTTAATGGGTGCTTCACTCTTGGGGGCGAAGGCTGTTGCTACACAACTGCCGTTCTGGGCATCTACAAGACTGCACTTCACTGAAGAGCTGCCTATGTCATAACCTAATAGATACATATTTTTCTATATAATTGATTGTAATTTCCGTCACTTTGCATTAGGGCAAACAAAGGTAGTGAAAAGAACTGAAACCGCGTTTATCTGTATAGACAAAAAACGCCGTCGGCCCTACGCTGGGAGCCGACGGCGCTGTATTGCCAAGTGGAGTTATCAGAAGGCGTACATCACAGCCCTCCCGCTTGGACAACGTGCCCGTGTGCAAGCGTATTTTCCCGCCCAAGCGTCCAAAAATACGTCTGTTCCTGCGTGGTGGGCGCCCGCTCCGACAGCCAGCCCGCGTGCAAACGTATTTTCCCGCCGTAGCGTCCCGGGATACTACAGGACCAGGCAGCGATTGATCTGGTGTTGGGGAATGTGTAGGTCGTTTTTGAGGAGCTGAGCTATCGCTTTCTTCTGGGTGTCGTCCAGGGCGTAGACCGAAGGCTTGCGATATCGCCTGATCAACTGATTGTCTATGATGTTGCAAACGGCAGTATCATTCATTTTTGACGCATCGTACTTGAATCCTTTCTCGCATTCCAGCATGGTGAGGACGCTTTTCTTGTCAAAGGGGCGTTCTATCGTATTCAGTGTGACGGCCGGCTCGTTGGGATTCTCTTCCAATTGCTCTCTCTGCCACACCTCATCGGACAGTCTGTTCATCTGGTAGAGGAACCCTCGTGGCGTAACAAACAGCATTTCCAGTTGCGGTATTTCCATGAATGACTCGCGAAGGAACACGCCGTCCTCATTCATTTCGTAATGGTCCGGGAATTCCGCGTGGCGTGGCAGGT
>JBGURN010000029.1:0-27615 GCA_045131955.1 Bacteroidaceae bacterium | reverse complement strand
CCACGTGGAGAGCAGGCTCCTCCTGCCAACCCCGGCCAGCGTAACTTTGGCGGCATGATGCCGATGGGAGGCGCCAACCGTCAGCGTGCACAGCGCCCGCAGGGACAGGCCGCACAGCGCCCGCAGGGACAGGCCGCACAGCGTCCGGCTCAGATGCCCGCAATGCAGCGCCCCACTCCTCAGGTACGCACGGTATCCCTCAAGGAACTCTCCATGAGTGACCCCTTCATATATCCCGATCCCGAGACCAAGACCTACTGGCTCACCGGTACCGGCGGCACACTCTACAAGAGCACCGACCTGGAAATGTGGACAGGCCCCTATAACGTGATCGACCTTTCAGGCACATGGATGCAGGGACAGTTCGTAGCTGCCGCCGAGATCCACAAGTTCGGCGACAAGTTCTACTACGCCGGAACATGGAACAACCACGGCGTATGCATCGAGCAGGTTCCGCGCCGTTACAACGTACCCCTGAACCAGACACAGCTTTTGGTGTCCGATAAGATCGAAGGCCCCTACCTGCCTCTTGTAAAGGATTCCACATTCTGCCTTGGACCCACAGACTGGGATATCATCGACGGAACACTCTATGAGGAGAACGATACTGTTTACATGGTATTCGTACACGAGTGGACACAGATCATTGACGGAACCATGGCCTACATGCCCCTGTCAAAGGACCTGACACACAGACTGGCTGATCCTACAACAATATTCCGCGCATCGGAAGCCGCATGGAGCAAGGAGATGAACTCAATCGGTGAGGCCACATTCGGCATGCGTATGCCGGGTTGGGTAACCGACGGTCCTCAGATGTTCCGTACCGAAACCGGCCGTCTTGGCATGCTCTGGTCAAGCTGGGGTGAGAACCGCTACGCAAACGGTATCGCATGGTCCGAGAGCGGTAGCATCAAGGGCCCCTGGATTCAGGAAGAGGTTTCATTCAAGGGTGACAACTCAGGTCACGGCATGCTGTTCCGTTCATTCGAGGGCGAGCTGCTCTACTCAGTTCACCATGACGGCGGTACCGGCCGCAAGCCTGAGATATGGACTGTCGATGCATCGGGCGACAAACTGATTCTCGGCAAGCGCATCCATTAATAGCATACCTTTTTATAAAATAAAACGCAAACCGTGGGTGTTAAGCCCGCGGTTTGTTGTATCTTCGCGCAGCAAACAGATTTACCTCACAAAATGAAAATTTCAAACCGCGCTGAAATCATGCCCAGCTCGCCAATCCGCAAGCTGTCAGGCATAGCCCAGAAGATTGAGGCCGAAGGCGTAAAAGTCTACCACCTCAACATCGGTCAGCCCGACCTGCCCTCACCGCAGATTGGCCTTGACACGCTCAAGAACATTAACCGCAACATTTTGGAATACACCCCCTCACAGGGTTTCCTGAGTTTGCGCAAGAAGTTGTGTGACTACTATGAGCAGTATCAGATCAAGTTTGATCCCGATGACATCATAGTTACCAGCGGAGGTTCTGAGGCGGTTCTGTTTGCGTTCATGACATGTCTGAATCCCGGTGACGAGATTATTGTCCCCGAGCCTGCCTACGCCAACTACATGGCATTCGCAGTATCGGCCGGTGCAATAATCAAGCCCATCGTATCGACCATAGAGGACGGCTTTGCCCTGCCTCCCATCGAGAAGTTTGAGGAGCTCATAACCGAGCGCACCAAGGGTATACTTATCTGTAACCCCAACAACCCCACCGGTTACCTGTACTCACGCAAGGAGATGCTCCAGCTGCGTGACCTGGTCAAGAAGTACGACCTCTATCTGTTCTCCGATGAGGTTTACCGCGAATTCATCTACACCGGCTCACCGTACATATCGGCCTGCCATCTGGAGGGCATCGAGGACCATGTGATACTGATTGACTCCGTATCCAAGCGTTACTCGGAGTGCGGCATACGCATAGGTGCCATCGCAACCAAGAACCAGGAGGTACGCAATGCCGTGATGAAGTTCTGTCAGGCCCGTCTCTGCCCGCCTCTCATAGGCCAGGTAGTTGCCGAGGCATCAATATCGGCCCCGCGCGAATATATGAACGCCACTTATGAGGAGTTCATCACCCGCCGTAAGTTCCTCATCGACGGTCTGAACAAGATACCCGGCGTATACTCACCCATACCCATGGGAGCCTTCTACACCACCGCAAAACTCCCCATCGATGACTGCGAGAAGTTCTGCAAGTGGTGCCTGACCGATTTCCGCCGCGACGGCAAGACCATCATGATGGCCCCCGGTACAGGTTTCTACTCTGAGCCCAAATACGGTCGCGACCAGGTTCGTCTGGCATACGTGCTCAACGTTGAGGACCTCAAGGAAGCCCTCAAGCTTCTGGCCGAGGCACTCGAGGAATACAACAGCCTGCCCAAGAAACAATGAAGCGCATAGCCACCCTGCTGCTCGCACTGCTCACCGTAACGACCACATTCGCTGCGGCGCCCAAGCGTGAGTTCCGCGGAGCGTGGATACAGGCGGTCAACCATCAGTTTGAAGGCATACCCACAGCTGAGCTCAAGACCGAACTCAGCCGCCAGCTCGACTCACTTGCCGATTGCGGAATAAACGCCATACTGTTCCAGGTCCGTGTTGAGGCCGATGCCCTATACAAGTCAGACCTGGAGCCGTGGAGCGCCTATCTTACCGGATTCCAGGGCGAGGCCCCCGATGAGGACTGGGACCCGCTGCAGTTCATGATTGACGAGTGTCACGCCCGATGCATGGAGCTGCACGCCTGGATCAACCCTTTCCGCGCCAAGACAGCCCCCACGACCGACTTTGCCCCCAACCACCAGATGAAGGTCCACCCCGAGCGCATAATAGCCTACGGTGACCTGGCGCTGTTAAACCCCGCCCTGCAGGAGAACCGCGACTACATCTGCCAGGTGGCAGCCGACATCGTGACCCGCTATGACATAGACGGATTCCACATTGACGACTACTTCTACCCCTACCCCGACGGAAACCGCAAGTTCCAGGACGACGCCTCATTCAAGGCCGATCCCCGCGGATTCAGCAACAAGGAAGACTGGCGCCGTGACAATGTGAACCTCTTTATAGAACAGCTCTACAACACCGTAAAGGAGATCAAGCCCTACGTCAAGTTCGGAATCTCCCCCTTCGGCATATATCGGAACAAATCCGACAAGTACCCCGACGGTAGTGAGACCACCGGTCTTGAGAACTACAGCGGCCTCTATGCCGATGTCATGCTCTGGATAGAGAAGGGCTGGATGGATTACTGCATACCCCAGACCTACTGGAACACCGGATATAAGGCCGCCGACTACGCCATACTGGCCAAGTGGTGGTCAGACCATGCCGGCGACTGCCTCATGTACCTGGGTCAGGACGTGGAGCGTACCATAACCGGTGTCGATCCCAACCATCCGGAGAGCAACCAACAGCGCCACAAGCTCAATCTGGAGCGTATCCTGAACGGACTTCAGGGCAACTGTTTCTGGCCCGCCAAGTCAGTCGTGGATAACCCGCGCGACTACCGCACCGTGCTCAAGACGGAGTACTACAACACTCCCGCCCTGCAGCCGCTGTCGGCCGGCATGCCCTCCAACACTCCGGGTAAGGTGCGCAAGCTCATGCCTGTAGAGACCATTGACGGCCCCGTGCTGTTCTGGACTGCCCCCAAAGCCAAGAAGGAGCTTGACAAGGCAGTACAATATGTCGTATACCGTTTTGAGAAAGGCCAGACAGTTAATCTGGATGACCCTCACAACATAGTGGCCATAACCAGCCGCTCATTCCTGAACCTGCCTTACCGGGACGGCACCACACAGTATATATATGTGGTTACCGCTCTGAACCGCATACAACGCGAGTCAGCCCCCGTCAAGTGCAAGGTCAACCTGTGACTGTAGATTTTTATTTACTTAACCAACTAAACGAATATGAAGAGAAGACTTATCACCTTGTCGGTGATTGCCGCCCTCACATGCGCAACCACCTCAGCCAAGCCGGTCAAGGCACCCGCTGGCGGAAAGCAGATCAGTAACGAACTTATCGGAATTTTCTTTGAGGATATCAGTTCATCGGCCGATGGCGGTCTGTGCGCTGAGCTTATCCAGAACGGCTCATTCGAGTTCAGCCCCTCAGAGCGTGACGGATGGGGCCCCGGCACCGCATGGCGTACGGTACGTCCCGGTCACTCACTTGGCTACATTGAGCCCAAGCAGCAGGATCCCATACACCCCAACAACCCCAACTACATGCGCCTGAACGTAGAGCGCGTAGGTCATTATTATGACTATAACGGCTGGACCGGCGTAGGCATACAGAATGACGGTTATGACGGCATACTCCTTAAGGAGGGTGACAAATATGATTTCTCGGTATTCCTCCGCAACCCTGACGGCAAGGACAAGGAGGTTCGTGCCGTACTTATGGTTCCCGGTCGCGGATTCCGTGCACAGGCTACTGTATTGGCCGATACCACCTTCACTGTTTCAGGTAAGGAGTGGAAAAAGTACGAGTACACCCTGACCGCAGCACAGGATTGCCCCAACGCTTCCCTGCAGCTGCTCTCACTTACCACTGGCGTACTGGATATAGATATGGTTTCACTCTATCCCCAGGACACCTACAAGGGTCACGGTCTCAGAAAGGACCTGGCTCAGGCTCTTGCTGACCTGAACCCCAAGTTCATGAGATTCCCCGGCGGCTGCGTGGTACACGGCGGTGGTGACGGAATCTGGGACACCTACCGTTGGAAAACGACCGTAGGTCCCAAGGAGACCCGTAAGGGAATCAAGAACACCTGGGGTTACCATCAGAGCATGGAGATGGGATACTTTGAGTATTTCCAGTTCTGTGAGGACCTTGGCATGGAGCCTCTGCCCATCCTCCCCTGCGGCGTAAGCTGCCAGGGTACCAACGGAGGTTGGAACATGCGCACTCAGGCTCAGGACGCCATCCCCATGGAGGATATGCAGGAATGGGCCGATGAAGCCCTTGACCTGATTGAATGGGCAAACGGTCCCGCCGACTCCAAATGGGGTAAGGTACGTGCCGAAGCCGGTCATCCGGAGCCTTTCAACCTCAAGTATCTGGGTCTTGGCAACGAAGAGAAGATCACTCCCGAGTTCGAGGAGCGTTTCAAGTTCATATATGACCAGGTTCGCGCCAAGTATCCTGACATTGTAATCGTAGGTACTGCAGGCCCCGGCTCACATCCCGGCAACGGAGACTTTGAGGAGGGCTGGAAATTTGCCACTGAGATCGGTGTTGACATCCTTGATGAGCACTACTACGAGCAGCGCAACTATTTCCTGACCAGCCGTCAGTATGACAACTATCCCCGCGACCGCAAGACCAAGGTATACCTGGGTGAGTATGCAGCCAAGGATAAGAAGCTGATTGACGCCCTTGCCGAGGGTCTCTACCTCCTGCATGTGGAGCGTAACGCCGATATCGTGGTAATGACATCATATGCACCTCTGTTCGCCCGCAAGAACACCAACAACTGGAACCCCGACCTTATCTACTTTGATAACGAGCGTCCGTTCCTGACCTGCAGCTACTATGTACAGCAGATGTTCGGCCAGTCAAGCGGTGACTACTACTATGGTGACTGCGTAAAGTTTGACCGTGAGGATGACAACCTGCTCGGCCAGTCAGTAGTGCTTGACACCCAGTCACGCAAGCTCTACCTTAAGGTCTGCAACGCCGGCGAGAACGCAGCCAAGGCCACCATCGACCTGTCACGTTTCAAGGGCATGAAGGCCAATGTCCAGAAGAGCGTCATCAAGGGTCAGCCCAATGACGAGAACGGTTTTGACGCGCAGCCTATAGCTCCCGAAAAGGAGACCGTAAAGCTCAAGGCCAAGCAGACTCTCGATATTGAGCCTTACTCAATGACACTCTACACCATCAGCCTCTAAGAATAGGTAACATAAAAAAAAGCTCCGCAACCTGCGGGGCTTTTTTTATCTCATATGCATATAGTATACGGATTTTTACGATATTTGCGTATCTGTTAAGCAGATGCAACAATTAGTCCTTATACAATATCCTTTTCCAGCAGCCTGTCCTATCAACATCCATGGGGGGGTAAGTATTTTATAACCAGTTTATTACATCCAATTTACAATACTATGACCACGCGAATCCTCTTGGGATTGCCGCGTGGTTTTATGTTTGCATATGAATAACTATACACAATATGGAGAATAACAGAGTATTATTTAAAAGTTTGCGCAGAGCAGTAACAGTGCTTCTCATTGCCTTTTTTACAACTACAACAGCATGGGCTGCTGTGAGAATTGGAGACATCTCGTACGAACTCGACGACAATTCACTCACGGCCGAAATCGTCAAGTATTGCTATTTCAGTGGAGACGTAATCCTGCCGTCCCAAGTCAATTACAACGACAAGACCTATCGTGTGACACGCATCGGAGCTTTTGCGTTTGAAAGTTGTAACTTGACATCCGTAGTCATTCCCGAGGGGGTAGTCCACATCAACGTAGGCCCATTTACCGTTTCAAACCAAGAATTGACATCCATCACATTCCCCGAAAGTCTAATGTCTATATACGCTGGAAAGGGTACAGTTGCTTATAGCGTCCCTTATGGAGACAATCTGCCTGATGGGCTAGTGTATTTTGGTAACGTATTGTGCGGTTACAGGAAAAATGGCGATTGGATAAGTCCTATATCTCATAATGAACCAGGAGAGGCAAAAGATATCACTTCCATTCAAGTCAGTCCAGGCACCAAGGGAATAGCAGGTTCAGCATTCTCTGATTTTGTAAACCTCAACTCCGTCACCTTGCCCGAAGGCCTGAAATGCATAGAACAAGGTGCCTTCAAGGGCTGCACCAGCCTCACCACCATCACCCTGCCCTCGACTTTGGAGTATATCGGTGAATCAGCATTCGATGGATGCACAAACCTCACCACAATCAACTTCCCCGATGGTGTCAAGCACATAGGTTATCATGCTTTCAATGGAACCGCCTGGTTGGATGCCCAACCCGACGGTCCTGTGTATCTGGGCAACTGGCTGCTGGAAGTAAAAGGTACTCCGGCAAACAACATCGCCGTAAGCGTGCGTCCGGGCACCAGGGGAATATGTGCGTTGGGTGAAAAGGTCACTCAAATTGCTATTCCTGAAGGTGTGAAGTACTTTGATCCGGAATTTCGCGTAATGAACGAATTATGGGGCTACCAATATGGTCAAACGACTTTGCAGAAATTTGATTTGAAACACGTATTCTGCCTTGCCGACCCCAACCAGATTTCATATATGTGGCGTGGCGAAGAATATACCGTCGCCTCCCGCAATAGTGCAATAAATTCTACAGCTACTTTCCATGTGGCCGATGCCAGCAAATGGTCCAATTTCGCGGAACTCGGCCTTACCGTTGACAATATGGATAATCTAATTCACGGAACTTGTGGCGCCGCTGGACATGAGAATGATGTAACATGGGATTACGACCCGTTCAAGCAAGAAATCACCATTGCTGGCACAGGTGAGATGATGGATGATCCTTGTAATGTAAGTCACGGTATAGTTGGTGAAAGATGGTACCCATTTATTGATGGAATCCGAACGATTACCATCGCTGACGGAAAAACATATCTTGCAGAAAGAGCATTCCCGGGATGCAATAATGTGTCTGAAGTCAACATTCCTGCCAGTGTGGTGTCCATTAGGTTGGGAGGCTTGTATAGAGGACCTTGGGTTAACACCCAACCAGACGGCGTTATCTATGCAGGATTGGTAGCTTATTGGTACAAGGGAGATAAAAGTAGGGAATCAGGAAAAATACCAGTCATCCTGAAAGATGGTACCAAGGGAATAGCTGAAACAGCGTTTGCCCAATGCTACAATATATCTTCCGTTACAATTCCCGCCAGTTTAACACACATAGACGATAACGCTTTCTTGGACACGGAATTCTTAACTGATGTTTACTGTTATGCCGACCCAGCTAATTTGACGTATAGAACTGTAATGGGGATGCCATTGTGCTTCAGTTTGGACGAACCAACCAACTTCCATGTGCAAGCCGAACACCTACCCACCTATCAGTCAAAATTCTCTGACTGGTTAGTAACTTTCGTAGGTGACCTCCCCAAGCCCATCAAGACGGCCGATGACTGGAATGCATTGGCTGCAAAGATTGCCAGCGGAAATACCGGCGATGAGGTCAAATACTACTACCTGGAGAACGACATAACCGTCACCACCATGCTGGGCACCAGCGATCATCCGTTTACCGGCACGTTTATCGGCAACGACCACACCATCACACTTAACCTTAATCAGCCAGGTGAGCAGAGCATGGCACCTTTTAGATATATTCAGGATGCCACCATCAGCAACCTTATCGTTGCAGGTAACGTGAGCGGTGCGCGACATAGTTCCGGACTTGTAGGCAGTACAATTGGCGGCACTAACGTGATTGAGAACTGCGTTATCAATGCCAATATTACCTGCAGTGAAGCATATTGCGGCGGTATAGTAGGATACGGAGGCAATTCGGCCAACTACACGCTGCGCGGATGCGTCTTTAACGGAAGCTTTGGCGGTTCGGCAAGTACAGTGGGAACGTTGTGGGGCTGGAGCGACGCAGGGACCACACTCGCCATCAACGACTGCATAGATTTAAGTAGCACGACACACTGCATAGGCAATGGTGCGGGAACTATCACCGTCCAGAATACATATTACACCAGCCCGACCAAGCTGACCACAGGCACCCGTTACTGGAGCAACGAGTTACAGGGCACACGCGCATACTCCAACGCCACACTACCCGCCAACATAGGTGACGCTATAAAGAGCTACGGCTCCGTAATCTCATATGCCAACGGTTTGGGTTATGATGAGAGATATTATAACCAGTGGGCAAGCAATCCGCAACCCGTAATGGTTACTTTCTGCAAGGAAGGCTACAGCACGTACTATGACAGCCAGTATGACATGACCTTGACAGCCGGCATGAAGGCTCGTATCATTACAGCCAAAGCCGGCGGCAACACACTTACATATCAGACTATCGCCGACGGTGACCTTATTGACGTTGCCACCGATGTAGTGCCCGCCGGAACAGCCGTATTGTTACAGGTGGCTCCCACAGATGCCGCACAGACCATTAAGCTGACCATGACAGCACCAGCAGCTGCAGCCATAGGTCAGGACAACCTGCTGTACGGAAGTGATGAGGCTACCACCACCACAGGCGGTAACCAGTTCTATAAGTTGAGCTACAACCGCGACGGTGAAGATAAGACAATCGGCTGGTACTGGGGAGCCCAGGATGCCGGAGCGTTCACAAGCGGAGCGCACAAGGCCTGGCTGGCGCTGCTTTCCTTTGGACAGCATGCCCCGTCACGCTCCATCGCACTGCCCGGATTCTATGAGGGTACAACCGATGTGATTCTGATACCTTACCAGCCTGCACAGAGTGTTGATGTCTGGTATGATATCTACGGACGCAAGTTCAACGAGGAGCCCACTACCAGCGGCCTATACATCCACAATGGACAGACAATCATGATTACCAAGTAACCTCTCAAACAACTATAGATATGAAAACAACTATTATGAAAAAGCAATATGTAAAGCCCACATCTGAGGTGTTTGAGATAAGCGCACGCGTCAATCTCCTCACCGCAAGCAGCGGAGAGCCCGACATGTTCAACTCCTGGGGCAACGGCCAGTTCTGATTCCCCAAAGTAAGTGCGGTCTCCACCGCCACAAATATTAAAGCCGTTGGCACTCAACCAACGGCTTTAATTCGTTTATTACATACATTTTGTCTCATATTTTCTAATTTTGCCCACAAAAACCTTCTACCTATAATGCGTATTTCTATTTCAGAATTCCAACAGCAGTTCATACCGGTCAAAGGTATAATCAACGCGAGAGATCTGGGCGGTTATATAATGCAGGACGGACGCAAGCTCCGTAACGGGCTCCTTATCCGCGCCGCCCATCTGGCCGATGCCACCGATGCGGACCTGGAGTATCTCTCTTCACTTCCGGTAGCCAAGGTCATTGATTTCAGGAAAGATATTGAGAAAAAGGGCAAGACAGACCGCATGGTTCCCGGAGCGGAATACATCTGCCTCATGATAGATGCCAGCGGGAAACTGGTATCTCAGGCAACAGAAGATGAGAAAAGGCTGTTTACCGGCAACAAGCAGTTTGACGTAAAGAAATTCATGGTAATGGCCGCGTTCAATTCAATGGCACAGAGGATTGCGCAGCAGATGTACCCCAATCTCATCAATGACCCGGATTGCCGGCAGCAGTTCAAACAGTTCTTCCGCCTTATTCTGGAAACAGAGAAGGGTGCCGTCCTATATCACTGTACGCAAGGAAAAGACCGCACCGGATTTGCATCGGCCCTGATCCTTGCAGCCTTAGGGGCCGACAGGGATACTATCGTGGCCGATTTTGATGCCACCAACCGCGTTTATGAGAAAGATGTGCGCCGATGCTGCCGTAATGTACGCCTCATGGGCGGAAAGGAAATTGAGATATCGACCGTCAAGTCATTCCTAGGAGCCAATACAGACAATTTCATCAAGGCTCTGGATAGCATAGATCAGGAATTCGGTTCAATCGAGGCCTACCTGAAAGGTCCCATCGGCCTGACGGATAAAGATATCCATACTCTCAGAGAGCGTTATCTCGAATAAGGACACAAAAAGGACTATAAAAGCTTATGAGTGAGTATAGAGTCATTGATTTGAACGCCTGGACTCAAGTTGGACAAGGCGGAAACGGAACGACTTATGAGAATCCATCCGAACCCGACGTAATACTTAAGGTAGACAAAGCGCTGATAAACACACTGGAGTTTGTCAAGCATGAGTTTGAAGTATCAAAAGCCGTGGAGAGTCTGGGACTGCCTATCCCTAAGATGCGTGAGATGGTACGCGTGGGAAGCCTGTACGCAACCATATCGGACCGCATAAAGGATAAGAAATCTATTTCACGCATATGCCACGATGAGCCGGAGCGTATAGAGGAGATGGCGCAGCTGATGTGCCGGATGGGCAAGGAATTGTTCAGCACCCAATGCAACACTGATTTCTTTCCAAGTCGCAAAGAGCAACTGATGAGAGCCCTGGACAAGGCACAGTTCATAACCCGCAAGAACCGCCGGATACTTAAAGATTTTGCCCAGACCATACAAGACATAAAGACCTGCAGTCACGGTGATTTCAATATGGGCAACCTGGTACTTTCAGGTGACCAGCCGGTATGGATAGACCTGGACCGCTTTGGCTACGGAGACCCGATGTTTGACATCGGCCATCTTTATCAGATCTGCAATGTGTATGCGCCCATGAAACAGGTACAGGATCTTTTCCACATGACAGAGCAGCAGCTCAATCTGTTCTGGGATGCTTTTGCAAAAGCATATACCGGCCAGGATGACCACAGTGAGTTTGACAGTCAGGCCGGCAGGTTTGCCTGCTTTGATATGATACTGAGATATGAATTCCAGAAATGCAGCCTTCTGGAGAAGATGTTCTTTGGCGTATACATAAAACGCCTCATCAAAGCCTTCTACCTTTAGGGCTCTCAGGCGTTATCCTGAATGACCAGGCTGGCCAGCATAAAGCCGAATATAGCGGTAATGTGAGCCACAGTTCCGCAAACAGTCTCATCCTTACCTTCGGATATCAGTTCATCGCTGTAAACGCACTGGAACTTGCGTTTGGGATACTCGCCCAGATGCTTGAATTTCTTTCTGAGCGCACGTGCCAGCGGATCTCCCTGAACCTTCCAGAATTCAGTGATCTTGATGCGTGTAGGATCCAACTTGAGTGCCGCACCCATTGACGAGAACAGTTTTGCCTTGGTCCTTGTGGCCAGCAGAATAAGCAACGCCTTATCCTTGAGAGAATCTATCGCATCGATGATATAGTCATAACTGTCAAGTTCAAACTCATTGGCAGTCTCTTCATTGAAGACCTTCCGTAAAGCAGTAATCTGAGCCTGCGGATTTATGCTGAGCAGACGCTCCTTCAAAACATCCACCTTGGGTTGCCCCACAGTCTTTGTGGTAGCCATAAGCTGGCGGTTAATGTTGCTTGTGCAGACACAATCAGAATCCACAATAGTCAGATGAGATATTCCGCTGCGAACCAGGCTCTCGGCACACCAGGAGCCCACGCCGCCCACACCGAACAGAATCACACGCTTCTGTCCGATACGCTCCACGGTCTCACTGCCCATCAGCAGCTTAAACCTTCCGAATATATCATCCTCTATTGCCATTGTTATATCAATGAGTAAAAGAGTCCGCCAAACAGGCCGGCCAGGAGGATTACTTTGATGGGCCCGATTTTCCAGAAGTAGGTGGCTGCGAATGCCAGTGCAAATAGGCCGATGCTTACGTAGAGCTGGAGGTTATCCTTGTTGAATGCGCCCAGGTTCTCCTCATTAAGAAGCAACAGTACTGCGGCGGCAAGCATTCCAACCACTACCGGACGCAGCCACTTGAGCACGGTCTGCACGGATTTATGGTCCTTGTAACGCATAAAGAAGGCGCTGATAAGAAGCATTAGGATGAATGAGGGCAGCATGACTGAGAATGATGCCAGCAGAGAACCGAACACAGCCTGCGTTCGCGACATGTCTGCATTCTCAATTGCCTTGTAACCCACATATGTGGCCGAGTTTATGCCTATCGGACCCGGAGTCATCTGGCTTACGGCTACGATATCGGTAAACTCGGAATTGGATATCCACTCATGATTCTCAACCACCTCATTCTGGATAAGTGACAGCATTCCGTAACCGCCACCGAATCCGAACAGGCCTATCTTGAAGAAGGTCCAGAAGAGTTTGAGATATAAAACAACCGCGCTCATGCCTTCCTCAGTTTAAGTATGTAATACAGGATTGCACCAACTATGGTTGCGAATATTATCCATACCGGCGATACTCCAAGCCACCAGATTGCAAGTGCAGTCACAACCGGAACCCACCAGGTCCACTTGTTAAGCCCTGCCTTTGAAGCCAGACGGATTGTGGGAGTAAGTATCAATGCTATCACAGCCGGACGAATGCCCTTGAACACGTTCTCCACAATCTGATTGTCGCGGTAATTACCCAGGAACAGGGCAATGGCCAGGATGATGATAATGGAGGGCAGTACAGTTCCCAATGCACAGAATATGCTGCCTATGGACTTACGCATCCTGTAGCCTATGAATATGGATATGTTTACAGCAAAGACTCCCGGGGCGGACTGGGCAATTGCCAGAAGGTCCAGGAAGTCTTCACGTGAGATCCAACCCTTACGCTCCACCACCTCACGCTCAATGAGCGGAATCATGGCATATCCACCGCCGATGGTGAACAGACCGATCTTGAAGAAGGTGATGAACAGGGTTAACAGCATAATGCTTACTTGTGAGCCTCAACCCACTTGCGGGCATTGACGAATGCCTCAACCCACGGGGTGATGTCATCGGCCAGGCGCTCAGCGGGATAGTATCCGCACTGCCACGGGAATATGGCGCGCTCGGGATGCGGCATCATGGCTACGTGACGGCCGTCGGCACTTGCTATACCGGCTACGTTGTAGTCTGAACCGTTGGGGTTGGCAGGATAATCTGCGTAAGTGTATTTAGCTATGATGTTATACTTATCCTCTGAATAAGGCAGTGAGAACTTGCCCTCACCGTGAGCTACCCAAACACCCAGACGGCTTCCGCTGAGTGACTTGAACATAACGCTCTCGTTCTGCGGGATGCTCAGACCCAGGAATGATGACTCAAACTTGTGTGAGTCATTATGGAGCATGTGACTCTTCTTCTCGTGGTCAGGATTGATAAGACCGAGCTCAATCATAAGCTGGCAGCCGTTGCAGATACCCAGTGACAGGGTGTCCTTACGTGCGTAGAAGCGATCCAGTGTCTCCTTGGCCTTGGGGTTGAAGAGGAACGCACCGGCCCAACCCTTGGCAGAACCCAGAACATCTGAGTTGGAGAATCCGCCGCAGAACACGATCATGTTGATGTCATCAAGTGTCTCGCGGCCGCTTACCAGGTCAGTCATGGTTACGTCCTTGACATCGAATCCGGCCAGCCACAGTGTGTAGGCCATCTCACGCTCGCCGTTGGTTCCCTTCTCACGGATGATGGCAGCCTTGATGCCGCTCGGTGTGCGGCGGTCGGGATCCAGTCCGAACTGTGAAAGCTTACCTGTAAAGTTGTAAGCTATCTTGTAGTTCATGGGAACGTTCTTATAGTTCTTGTAGCGCTTATCGGCACATCCGTTCATGGACTGCTTGGTATCAAGCAGGTATGAGGTCTTGTACCAGAGGTCACGCATCTTGTCTATGTCAATTGTTACGTCATTCTTGCCGCGGCGTATGTAGATTGTCCTGTCATCTGACGGACGGCCAATTACAGCGTAGCCTACGCCGGCCTCGTCAAGCAGAGCGCTTACGGCATCCAGCTTCTTGTTCTCAACCTGGAGCACAACGCCCGGATTCTCGGCAAACAGCAGTTTGATAAGGTCCTTACCAACCAGCTTGTCCAGACTTACCTCAAGACCGCCGGCTACATTGGCAAAGCACATCTCAAGCAGGGTAACTATCAGACCGCCGGCTGAGATATCGTGACCGGCCAGAACCATACGCTTTTCAATGAGCTGCTGAACGGCATCGAACGCATCGGCAAAATACTCGGCGTTCTTTACGGTGGGAACGTCACTGCCTATACGGTTCATTGACTGAGCCAGGGCAGAACCGCCCAGACGCTGCTCGTCAAAGCTGAAATCTACATGCAGCAGCACGCTGTCCTTACGGTCTGCAAGTACAGGTGATACCACCTTACGTATGTCCGATACCTCACCGCCCGATGAAACGATCACGGTACCCGGGCTGATGACCTTACCGCCGTCAGGATACTTCTGTGTCATGGAGAGTGAGTCCTTACCGGTAGGAACGTTGATACCCAGAGCTATGCAGAAATCTGACAGGGCCTTGACACCCTTGTACAGACGTGCATCCTCACCCTTCTGTGAGCGGCAGGGCCACATCCAGTTAGCTGAGAGTGATACGGTCTTGAGTCCCTGTGCAAGAGGAGCGAACACGATGTTGGTCAGTGACTCGGCAACTGAGAGCACTGAACCGGCAGCGGGATCAGCCAGACCGGCCTGAGGTGCGTGACCTATGGCGGTTGCTATACCCTTTGTGCCACGATAGTCAAGTGCTACGACACCGCAGTCAGAGAGCGGCAGCTGCAGCTCACCCTGGCACTGCTGACGTGCTATCTTACCTGTTACGGAGCGGTCAACCTTATTGGTGAGCCAGTCCTTGCAGGCTACAGACTCAAGCTGAAGCACGTTCTCAAGATACTGCTGGAGCCTATCCTCGCTGTAGCTTACATCCTCATACTTGCGCTCCACGGTCTCATCGACCATATATGTCTTGGGTGACGAACCGAACATCTGGCTTACGGCCAGGTCGAACGGACGTACACCATCCTTCTGCTCAAAAGCAAAGCGGGCATCGCCGGTGGTCTCACCAACCACGTACATCGGGGCGCGCTCACGCTCGGCAATCTTACGTACGTGCTCGATTGACTTCTCGTCAATGAGCAGACCCATACGCTCCTGTGACTCGTTGGCAATAATCTCCTTTGATGAAAGGGTCTTGTCACCGACAGGCAGCTTATCCATCTCGATCAGACCGCCGCACTCCTCAACCAGCTCAGAGAGGCAGTTAACGTGACCGGCTGATCCGTGGTCGTGGATTGAAACGATGGGGTTGGTATCCTCCTCGCAAAGTGCGCGGGTTACGTTGTAGGCACGCTTCTGCATCTCGGCATTGGCACGCTGTACGGCGTTCAGCTCAATACCTGATGAGTAACGTCCGGTCTCGACCGATGAAACCGAGCCGCCGCCCAGACCGATGCGGTAGTTGTCACCACCCAGCACCACGATCTTGTTGCCTTTCTTGGGAGTTCCCTTTATGCAGTCACGCTTGGTGCCGTAGCCTACGCCACCGGCCAGCATGATTACCTTGTCATAACCGTACTGCTCACCGTTCTCCTCATGCTCAAATGTAAGCAGTGAACCGCAGATAAGCGGCTGTCCGAACTTGTTACCAAAGTCCGATGCACCGTTTGATGCCTTGATAAGTATCTGCTCAGGAGTCTGATAGAGCCACTTGCGCTCCTTCATGCTCTTCTCCCAAGTGCGTTTCTCATCATTGCGCGGATATGATGTCATGTAGACAGCAGTACCTGCAATAGGCCATGAACCTGTACCGCCACCCATACGGTCGCGGATCTCACCGCCGGTACCGGTTGATGCGCCGTTGAACGGCTCAACTGTGGTGGGGAAGTTATGTGTCTCGGCCTTGATTGATATTACGGTCTCGATATTCTTGATTATGAACCAGTCTGATGTTGAGTGATCGGCGGGAGCGAACTGCTCTACAACCGGACCCTGTGCGAATGCCACGTTGTCCTTGTAGGCTGAAAGGATGCGGTTGGGGTTCTCCTCGGTGGTCTTCTTGATCATGCTGAACAGTGAAGACTCCATCTCCTTGCCGTCAATGATGAACTTTCCGCCGAATATCTTGTGACGGCAGTGCTCTGAGTTGATCTGGGCGAATCCGAACACCTCGCTGTCAGTCAGCTTGCGGCCAAGCTCGCCCTCTACCTTGTGCAGGTACTCAATCTCCTCCTTGGAGAGTGCCAGACCCTCCTGCTCGTTGTATGACTCCAGGTCCTCGATGAACAGGATGGGCTGCGGTTTGATATCGACAGTGAAAATCTTCTGGTCAAGACCCTTGTACAGACGCTGCAGCATGGGGTCGTAGTCTGCATCGGCACCGGCTACGGGGAAATACTCCTCTATACGGCTTATGCCCTTAAGTCCCATGTTCTGGGTAATCTCAACGGCATTGGTACTCCAAGGGGTGATCATCTCACGGCGCGGTCCTACAAAGTAACCTTCCAGTGATTCCTGATCCAGAGCGGTGGCCTCACCATAAAGCCAGCTCAGTTTCTTTACATCCTCTGCCTGCAGTTTTGAAACAGTCTCAGTGGCAACAATCGTGCCCGTCGGGTTCTTGAAGAAAATAATCATTTCAGTATAACAAATTTGGATGTGCAAAGGTAGTGATTTTAAACCATACTCACCTCTTCTATTTATCAACATTTTGGAACTCCGCCGGAGTATGGAAGCATTCTTAGTTTAATTACAGGGTAAAAAACAGGGGGAGAATCAAGGCGCCGGCCTTATTCTCCCCCCGTTATTTGGTTTTTAGGATCAGAACCTTACGTAGAACTCAGCCCAGGCCTCGTTCCAGTGTGATGAGGTGGGTTTGTTGTCAACGAAATTGTACTGCAGCTGCAGCATGAGGTTCTTATGGATCTGGAAGTTAGGAGCTATGGAGTACATGGTGTTCATGGATGCCTCGTTGGCCTGGTCACGGTAAACGTCATACTTAGCATATACCTTGAACCAGTCATTAACGGGAACACCTACAGCGGCATACCAGCCATCGGCCTTGCCGGTGCCTGAGAATGTGCCGTCAGCCTGAAGCTCTGTGATCTTGTGTCCCTTGGAACTTACGTACTCGGCACGTGCGCTCCATGAGTTGTGCTCGTACTTGGCCGATACAGCCCAGCGGTCACGGTCAACAGTGGTATTGCCTGCGGTATAGTTGCCTGTCCAGCCGAACACTCCGATGTAGAGGTCCTTGATGGGCTGGAACTGGATGGTTCCGATGATATCCTTGTGGGCGTTGCCATCGGCCACGTTGATGCCCTGTCCGTTCATGAGCTGGAACTGGTAGTGTACCAGGCGGAACTCACCGTCATTGACGGGGAACAAATCACCCTGGAACTGGATACCCTGGTCACGGCCGCCGGTCGAAGCTGCCTCACCGCAGTAGTCACCCATTCCGGAGAATTTCTTGGTAATCTGTGAATAGTCGCCGAAACCTACATCCCAGGGGTTGTAGGGGTTCTCGAACAGGAAGGCACGCTTGTACTGGCCGACCTTTACTGAGAACTCTTTCCAGTGAGCCCACTCCACGAAGTAGTCCTTCATATGGAATGCGGCGTTGTTAATCTGGACCTGAACACGGTATTTGAAATCCTTAAGTATGGTTCCGTCGGCATAGAGACGTACAAGACGCTGGCTGAAACCGTCACCGTCATGCTTGCCGTCCTGGTCTGTATAGGCGTATTTGCCTATTACATAACCGCCAACCTTTGGACCTGTGGTAAAATCTGTAACCTTGCGTCCGTACTGCATATCCTGTGCAAAGGCAGGAGCTATGGCAAGGAGAGCCGCTACAGTGGTAAAGATCAATTTTTTCATGATTTCTTATAAGCTATTAATGTGCAATTACTTCAAAGGGGAAAATCTTGGTGAGCCAGAAGAATCCGAGTGCAAAACCTATGGCTCCTACAATGATACCTACCCTGGCCATATCCTTGGTCTGAACCAGACCGGTGCTCGATGCGATGGCATTCGGAGGAGTGGATATGGGGAACAGCATGGCGATTGATGCGCAGACTGCTATGAATGAGATCATGGCGTGTGTACCGCCCAGAGCCACGAACGATGCGTTGTTCGATGCGGCGGGATCGGCCATACCCTCAGCAACCACGATAAGGATAGGAATGAGCAGTGCGGCTGTAGCCGAGTTGCTTATGAAGTTGGAGAGGAAATAGCATACAAAGCCGGCAATGAGCAGAACGCTCAGCACGCTCATGGAGCCGAATGGGATGGCGTTGATAAGGGTCTTGGCCAGACCGGTTCCCTGCAGTGAGGTTCCCAGCGCAAAACCTCCGGCTACCAACCAGAGCACCGTCCAGTTGATCTCCTTGATATCATCCTTGGTGAATATGCCTGTCATGGTGAGCACACCCAGAGGAATGAGGGCCACTACGTTTGAGTTGATACCGGTAAGGCTCTCGGTAGCCCAAAGCAGGATGGTACCGATGAATGTGATCCAAACCACGTAGGTCTTCCAGTCAACGGGACGCTTGTTCTCGGGGATGTCAAGAACCAGTTTCTTGGTCTTGAAGGGGAACAGCAGCTGGAGCAGGACCCAAGCCACGAGAATCATGATAAGCACATAGGGAATCATTCTCATGGACCACTCGGAGAATGTAACCTCGTAACCGGCCTCAGTCAGGAAACGTACGGCGGTAGCGTTAGGAGGTGTACCGATGGGAGTTCCTATACCACCGATGTTAGCTGCCACGGGGATGGCAAGTGAAAGTCCTATGCGGCCTTTGTCATCGGACGGGAGGACCTGAAGCACAGGTGCCAGGAAGGCCAGCATCATGGCTGCGGTGGCTGTATTGGACATGAACATGGAGAATACGGCAATAACTACCAGGAAGCCGAGAAGTACCATGCTGGGCTTGCTGCCGAAAGGCTTGAGCAGGATACGGGCCAGGGTTACGTCAAGGCCGTATTTCTCAGCCATGATTGCCAGCACGAATCCACCCATGAACAGCATGACTACAGGATCGGCGAACGATGCCATAAGGCTCTTGTAGCTTACCAGGGTTCCGAACTTGGGATCACAGAACAGACTGATACCCTTGTCCGATATAGTCAGCAATGTCAGCACAATAAGGAGTAGTGAGGTTGTCCAGTTGGGGATAATCTCAAACATCCACATAAGGGCGGCGAATACGAACAGTGCGATTACGCGCTGCTGAACTACGGTAAGGGCGTCGATGCCGTAGAAACTAGTGGGAACAGCCCACAGGAAAATTGTCACTGCAAGCACGATCGGCAGCAGGACACAGAACTTGAAATTGAATTTCTTGTCGCTCATATTAATTAGGTCATTTGAATCGAATGTCGGCAGGGATGTTTTCCAATCCCAGATTCCTCAGGTCGGCAGCATAGTTGTCACTGCGCTTTGAGTAGCTGTTTTCAAAATAGTTGGCAAAGGCCTTGTCACCTGTAGCCTGTGTCTTGAGCACCAGGGCGGTCAGGTCAGAGAGGGCCGATTCCATCTTGGCAAAGTCAATATCGTATTTGCCTGACTCCTTACGCTTGAATGCTCCGGCCTCCTCAAGATAATTGTAGATGATGATGTTGGCACGGCCCAGGACTGAACCCTCGCCGAAACGCTCGGAACGTACCAGCGATACAAAGAAGGTTGCAAGCGCATCCTCCTTGGTAAAGATGTTACGTATGTCATAGTGGTTCTGGAGCTTGCAGACCAGGAGCGCTCCGGCAGCATTGGCCTTGATCTCCTCAAAGGTGAGAGCGGCACTGCCCAGGGCATCCTCAACGCTACCCTCGCCGTTTATGGTCTCCTTCACGCCCAGTCCGTGTGCAACCTCACGGAACACGATGTTCCAGAAGAAGGCGTCACTTGACAGGTGCTCGGTATCATCGGTATCCAGAAGGACTACACCGGTAGGATAGATAATATGGTTGTATTTGGCCTTGATCACATTCTCAAGGAGGATGGTACGGGTACCGCGGTCACGCTGTACGTCTGAGTCAAACGGGAGGTTGAGTGCAATCACCTTGACACCGGCATTGGCCTTGCCTGCATAGTAGAGGGCGTTGCAGGAGAATATGTTCGAGCCGGCACCGGGCTGGAATGTCTTGTAGGCGGGATCGCCGGGGAGGTCCTGCTGGAACTCACCTATACGTGACACGTATTTCATGAGCTCTTGAGTGCGGGCCTCGTTCTTGAGCAGCACGAAAGCCTCATAAGAACGTTTCAAGCCGAGCAGCTGGTCATCGGCTGCCTCATTGGGGCCGACCACAAGGTCCATCTTGCTGTCATCCATATCGAGCCATGCCATGGCGCTCTCGTAGTAGTTGTCGGTGCGCAGGGCCTCAGCCTTGGCAAGCAGGTACTTCTTTACGCTGGGCTTGATGGTGATATCGGCTGCAGCTGTCAGGTAGTTGGCAATCTTGTCTATGTGCTCCTTGTAGGCGTCGTGATACCATACGGTCTCAAGTGTGCCGTCTTCGGTACGGCGAATGAGGGTGTAGGGGCTGTTCTTGTCAGGGTTGTCATAAGCGGCATACTCCTGAGCGGTCATATCGAAAGGATAGAAGTGTGCTCCGGGACGAAGGTTCATGTAACCTCTTACGAATGACTTGCCGGTACTGCGGTCCCAGGGGCCGTAGTTGATCTGGGCAAAGGTCCTCTGGTCGGGGTCATCGATCTCATTCATGAGGGTCTCCTTGTCACCGTAGAACTGTTCCCAGTAGATGGCGTCGACCTCATCGGCTATGAAACGGTACAGGTTGAGTACCTCCTTGCCGTTGTCAGTTATGCCGCTAAGATCAGGTGTCTCAAGGGTAACCAGGGCATAATCAGCCACCTTGCGGCTAAATGGTGATTTGTGAGTCTGGTTACAAGCAGCCATGGTCATCAGAATGAGCAGGGCCGGGATAATATATTTTCTCATGTCTTTATAGTACTGTCTAAACTATATGTGTCATATAAGTTTAACAAAATTGGGGAAACCTCCCGGCCTCCCCCATTCCGTCTGCGTATCCCCCATCACGGGAATCCGCTGAGCTTCAGCCTTATTCCAGGCTGCCATCAAACAAGTATTATTGTCAAACAATAATTCCTTAACGAGGAACCCCGCTTGATGGCATTCGCCTGCGCCGAATACGACGGCAGACCAATTGCTCTCAGAAGTTAGGAATGGGTACACAACCTCCCAGCCGCGTGCGTTTTGGCACACACGGTCACACGGAGCATCGCTCCGCCCTGGTTCTGGACTGTCACTGATAATTTCTGACATTTTTACGTATTACCCGCCCTATCCACGGGGCTCAGTAAAACTTGGAATCTTGGGCAGGTCTTCTGACTTATCTCACGTTCCGGAACCTTCCCGACCTTGCCCGGTCAGTGGCGTTTGTTGCGGCCTTGGGTGCGGCCACTCATCCTGGAACGATACCTGAGAATTACAGCAGCGGGACTGTCCGGGACTCTCACCCGTGTTCCCTTTTAAACCTGAGTTAACAGATACCCAAATCCGGGCGCGAAAATAAGCAAAATATATGTATTATGATACAAAATTTCAATAATTTATTCTATTGTTCAAAACTCGGCATCCGACCCTGATTATAATCGCCACTCTCTTACCTTATGCATCAATTTGCCGTCAGGGTTTGTTGCTTGCTGTCATTAAAATAGGTATTTTTGCGGTTCAAAACGAAAGAGAGTGGAGAACCAGGACAATTTCATAAGAGTAAAAGGCGCTAGGGTCAACAACCTCAAGAACGTATCGGTCGATATCCCGCGCGACACCTTTACCGTGATAACAGGCCTTTCAGGGTCGGGCAAGTCATCACTTGCTTTCGATACGCTGTACGCCGAAGGACAGCGCCGTTACGTGGAGTCACTCTCGTCATACGCACGCCAGTTCCTGGGCAGGATGAAAAAGCCGGAGTGCGATTTCATAGAGGGACTGCCTCCCACCATCGCCATCGAGCAGCGTGCCGGAAACCGCAACCCACGCTCCACAGTGGGTACCCAGACCGAGATTTACGAATACATAAAGCTGCTGTTCGCCCGCATCGGACATACCATATCACCCGTAAGCGGACGTGAGGTGCGCAAGCACAGCGTGGAGGATGTAATAACCTTCATGCTCACCCTGCCCAAGGGTACACGTTTTACCGTCCTGGCCCCCATGCCCATGCGCGCCGGACGTAACCTTGAAGAGCAGCTGCGCACATCGCTCAAGGAGGGATTCTCACGTGTTGACTATAAAGGCGAGATGATCCGCATAGAGGACCTTCTCTCCGACAGCACCAAACTCAAGGAACTCTCACAGCACTCTAAGGAGCTCTGCCTGCTCATTGACAGACTCTCGGCCGATGACACCAAGGAGACCGTAAGCCGCCTGACCGACTCCATCGAGACCGCCTTCTTTGAGGGCTCAGGCGAATGCTCGCTCCGCGTCTTTGAGGAGAACGGCTCCAAACTGCATACATTCACCAACCGTTTTGAGGCCGATGGCATAAAGTTCGAGGAACCCACCGAGAACCTCTTCTCGTTCAACTCGCCCATGGGTGCCTGCCCCAAGTGCGAGGGATTCGGACGCATTATAGGAATAGACGAGTCACTGGTCATTCCCAACCGCGCGCTGAGCGTATATGACGGCGCGGTGGTATGCTGGCGCGGTGACAAGATGAACGAGTGGAAAGATGATTTCATACTCCATGCCCAGCAGCATGGATTCCCCATATTCACGCCCTATTACCAGCTCACGCAGGAGCAGAAAGACTACCTGTGGCACGGCAGTGGCCGCGGCAAAGACGAGCGCGGCTGGGACGAGACCTGCATAGATACCTTCTTTGACATGGTCTCCAAGAACCAGTACAAGATCCAGTACCGCGTCATGCTGGCCCGATACCGCGGCAAGACACTCTGCCCCGAGTGCCACGGCTCACGCTTAAGGAAAGAGGCTAGTTACGTAAAGGTAGGCGGCCGTTCCATAAACGAGCTGGTGGAGATGCCCATATCGGACCTTAAGGTGTTCTTTGACAACCTCCAGCTCCCCGAGCATGAGGCCAAGACAGCCAAACGTCTGCTCATTGAGATAAACAGCCGCATACAGTTCATGCTCGACGTAGGTCTGGATTATCTCACACTGAACCGTCCCAGCGCCACGCTGTCAGGCGGCGAGAGCCAGCGCATAAACCTGGTTACATCGCTCGGAAGCAGCCTTATGGGTTCGCTCTATGTGCTTGACGAACCGAGCATCGGACTCCACAGCCGTGATACCGACAAGCTCATCAAGGTGCTGCGTCAGCTGCAGGAGATAGGCAATACCGTGGTCGTGGTGGAGCATGACGAGGAGATTATCCGTGCATCGGACTATATTATAGATGTGGGTCCCGAGGCAGGACGTCACGGCGGCGAGATAGTGTATCAGGGACCGACCGGAAAACTGGACAAGGACGCCGACAGCTGGACGGTCAAATACCTGACCGGTGCAGAGAGCATAGCCGTACCCTCGTCACGCCGTCCGTGGAACAACTTCATCAAGGTGGTTGGTGCACGCCAGAACAACCTTGACGGCATAGACGTGAAGTTCCCGCTCAACGTGATGACGGTGGTAACCGGAGTGAGCGGATCGGGCAAGAGTACCTTGGTGCGCGACATACTGTACCGACACCTCAAGAACATATACAGCGAGTCGACCGAGCGTCCGGGCGAGTGCATAGCAATCGAGGGTGACACCGGCATGGTTCATGCCGTAGAGTTCGTGGATCAGGACCCCATAGGAAAGACCACCCGCTCCAACCCCGTGACATACGTCAAGGCGTATGACGAGATCCGCAAGCTGTTCGCTGACCAGCCGCTTTCACATCAGATGGGTTATCGGCCCACACATTTCTCATTCAACTCCGAGGGCGGACGATGCGAGGAGTGCAAGGGTGAGGGCGTGGTAACTGTATCCATGCAGTTCATGTCCGACCTTCAGATGGTATGCGAGAGCTGCCACGGACGCCGTTTCAAGAACGATGTACTGGAGGTGACCTACAAGGGCAAGAACATATGGGAGATTCTTGACATGACCGTGAACCAGGCCATCGAGTTCTTTGCATCGGGCGATGCGGCTGAACGACGCATAGTCAAGAAGCTGGAGCCGCTGCAGCATGTAGGACTGGGGTACGTCAAGCTGGGTCAGTCTTCATCGACCCTGTCAGGCGGCGAGAGTCAGCGCGTCAAGCTGGCCTATTTCCTCAGTCTTGAAAAGGCCGAGCCCACAATATTCATATTCGATGAGCCCACGACCGGCCTGCACTTCCACGACATACGCAAGCTGCTCGACTCATTCGACGCCCTTATCCGCCGCGGCCATACCGTGATCATCATCGAGCACAACATGGATGTCATCAAGTGCGCCGACCATGTGATCGACCTGGGTCCCGAAGGCGGCGAGCGCGGCGGTCATCTGGTTGTCTGCGGCACTCCCGAGCAGGTTGCCGCCTGCCCCGAATCCTACACCGGCAGGTTCCTCCAAGCCAAACTCTAAAAAAGGGAGCCAAAGGGGACGGTTCCTTTTGGCCCCCTTCCGCAAAAAGGGGCCAAAAAGAACCGTCCCCTTTGGCTCCCTTTTTTGATAAATGACTATTTTTGCCGATAACTAACTCTTTAATGTAATGGCTGAGAAGAAATCCGACGAGAAACGTCCTTTCAAAGAACGTCTCAAAGTATTCCTGACTAAGGACATCTGGTCCTATGACCTTAGGCACAAAGGCCCCCTCCGCAGGGCCATCGGTAACACCGTAAAGGTAATCGTTATAGCCATCCGGACATTCCTGGATGACAAGATAATGACACGCGCGGCAGCGCTCACCTACTCCACCCTGTTTGCAGTCGTTCCCATCCTGGCGCTGATATTCGCCGTGGCACGCGGATTCGGATTCGAGAACATAGTAAACAGCCTTCTGGAGAACGGAATCATCGGTGAAAACGAGGGCCTGAATACCGTCACACAGTTCATTGACGGTTACATGCAGTACGTATCAAGCGGCGCATTCGTAGGTATCGGCCTCCTATTCCTGCTCTGGTCTGTATATTCACTGGCCGATGGCATCGAGGCCAACCTCAACTTCATCTGGCACGTAAAGCAGTCTCGCGGCATGGGTCGCAAGATCACCGACTATTTCTCACTCATACTGCTTATACCGATAGGCATTATCTGTCTGAGCGGTCTGTCAGTGGCCACCAGAAACATACTTGAAGGCATGGAAGGGTACATGCTGCTGGGCGGGTTCGTGAAATTCCTCATCTCCGCCATGCCCTACCTGGTAGCCGGTCTGATATTCACCGGATTCTACATGTTCATGCCCAACACCAAGGTAAAGTTCAAGTTCGCCCTCATACCGGGACTCATAGCAGGCTGCCTGTTCCAGGTACTGCAGAACCTCTACTTCAGCGGTCAGCTGACACTCTCCAGCTACAACGCCATCTACGGAGGTTTTGCCGCCCTGCCTCTGTTCCTCTTCTGGCTGAACCTCTCCTGGTCAATCATACTGTTCGGTTGCGAGCTGGCATACGTAAGCCAGAACAATGACAACTTCAACTACTTCAAGGAGCCCGACAAGATAAGCCGACGCCACCAGGATTACTACAGCCTCATGGTCATGTCATGCATCTGCAAGAGGTTCAAGAAGCACCTCCCCGCACTCAACCGCAAGGAGCTGGCCGCCGAACTGCAGATTCCCATACGTTACGTCATCTCATCACTTGACATACTGGTTGAGGCCGGACTGCTCGAGACCGTACTCCAGTCCGATGAACGCGAACCTGCGTACGTACCCTCTACCGATCCGGGTAAGATAACCGTGGTATTCGTGCTCTCCAAGATCAACAACACCGGATACTGCGACCTTGACCACGCCCTGGAAAGCGATATCCGCGGCGCCCTGCTCAAGATTGACGAGGAGCGCAAACAGCTCAAAGGTGACATTTGGTCCACTCCGCTCTCCGAACTTTGACAAGTTGGCAGACATAAAATTAAAACGCATGACATTTTGTCATGCGTTTTTTGTTGGCATCGGATTTGTCTCTTATACTGCGAAGCCGACCCGCAAGGGAGGCGCCCAAAAAGATATGTTTAATTTTTAAAGTATAGGAGGTTACAACTATGTTACTCGCAAAAAGAAATCAGAACTACAATCAGAATTGGTTACCCAGTCTGTTCAACGATTTTATGAATGATGATTGGTTCACTACCCGCACCGCAGCCAGCGTACCGGCACTGAACGTCATCGAGAACGAGAAGGACTACGAACTCGAGTTCGCCGTTCCGGGTCTCAAGAAAGAGGAACTGAACCTGCAGGTCGATGCCGACGGCATCATGTCAATCTCCATGGTCCGCAAGAACGAGGATAACAAGGAGGACAAGAAACGCAACTACATTCGCCGTGAGTTCTCATATCAGGAGTTCAATCAGAGCTATATCCTGCCCGATGATGCAGACCGTGAGAAAATCTCAGCAAAAGTTGAGAATGGCGTACTGACCATCAACGTACCCAAGATGCCGGCCGAGAAACAGGCCCAAGCAATCCAGAGCATAGCAATCTCATAACAGATTGCTAAAACAAAAAAAGAGCGCTCAAAAATGAGCGCTCTTTTTTTGTTATTGGGTTGATTACTCACCCCAATTCTCCTGAGTCTTGCGAACGTAGCTCTGGTAGCGGAGCTGAGCCATCTTCTGTGCCTCAGCGAACAGCTCCTCGGCCTCGTTGGGATATGCCTTCTTAACTGAGAGGTAACGAACCTCACCCAGCAGGAAGTCATGGAAGTTAGCCCAGTTAGGCTCCTTTGAGTCGAGTGAGAACGGATTCTTACCCTCCTCAGCAAGAGCGGGATTGTAACGCCACAAGTGCCAGTAACCACACTCGACAGCCTTCTTCTCCTCAGCCTGGCTCTTACCCATGCCGCCCTTGGCCTTAAGACCGTGGTTGATACAGGGAGCGTAAGCGATTACGATTGAAGGACCGTGCCAAGCCTCGGCCTCGCGGATAGCCTTGAGGCACTGTGCGTGGTCTGCGCCCATAGCGATCTGAGCAACATATACATAACCGTAAGTGGTAGCGATCATACCGAG
>JBGURN010000028.1:0-4618 GCA_045131955.1 Bacteroidaceae bacterium | reverse complement strand
CCATTGCCCTCATGTCAGTGGTACTTGGCGGTTTCTATCTTATCTACAGCAAACGTTACGGTGCAGGTGTGGCCCTGACCATGGTGTTCACCGCCATGGGATTCTACCCCCATCTGCAGATGACATACTATATGTTCATGCTCATAGGAGTCCTCTTCTTTGCCGAGCTTTACATCCACATCAAGGAAAAGAGATACAAGGACTTCCTGGTTGCCACCCTGCTCTTTGCAGCCTCGGTGGGCGTTGGTATGGGAACCGGTTCCGCCAACATATTCTCTACAAAGGAGTACACCAACGAGACCATGCGCGGCGGTCAGTCCGAGCTTGCCTCTGAGTCCGATGCCAACACAACCGGCGGTCTCAACCTGGATTACGCCACTACCTGGAGCTACGGAATAGATGAGTCTCTCACATTCCTTGTTCCCGGTATGATGGGAACGGCCACGGGATATGACTTAGGTGAGAACTCGAACTTTAGCAAGGCTCTTGTCAGTAAAGGTGCTTCAAAGGCATTGGCCAGACAGTACTCTCAGTCAGCTCCCGCCTACTGGGGCGAACAGCCTTTCACCGTGGGCTCGGTATATGCCGGTGCCGCCGTCTGCTTCCTGTTCCTGCTCGGATTGCTTCTGGTCAAGGGACCTTACAAGTGGGGACTGCTCATAGCTACCTGTTTCTCATTCGCACTCTCGTGGGGCAGTAACTGGATGGGACTCACAGAGTTCTTCTTTAGATGGTTCCCCCTCTATGATAAGTTCCGGGCGGTTTCATCGATCCTTATAGTGGCTGAGATAACCATGCCTCTACTCGGATTCCTGGCCGTCAAGCAGATCATGGACGGCAAGATTGAGAAGGAGCGTGTAAACAAATCCATATACATCGCAGCCGGCGTGACAGGCGGCATATGTCTTGTGCTGGCGCTGTTCGGAGGTTCATTGTTCTCCTTCACTTCATCGTATGATGCACAACATGAATTTCCTGACTGGCTCTATGCAGCACTTATTGATGACCGCGCCGCAATGCTGCGAAGCGACTCATTCCGCTCGCTGCTGTTCGTGCTGGCTACAGCCGCCGTGGTATGGCTGTTCTCAAACGGCAAGCTCAAGAGTCATGTCATGGTGCTCCTGCTGGGAGTGATAGTAATTGCCGATATGTGGCCGATTGACCGCCGTTTCCTCAATGACAGCAACTATGTCACACTGAAACAGAATCAGAGCGGCTATGCCATGCAGCCTTATGAGAAGGCCATCCTTGCCGATACCGATCCCCATTTCAGGGTCATGAACCTGACGACGAGAACCTTCAATGACGCCAGGACATCATACTACCTCAAGTCACTGGGCGGTTACTGCGCAGCCAAGCTCCGTCGTTATCAGGATATCATTGACGTGTACCTTTCCAAGGTCGATATAAACGTGATAAGCATGCTCAACGGCAAGTATATAATAACCCAGGATAACGATGGTCAGGTCAAGCCGATGCGTAACCCCGGAGCCCTGGGTAACGCCTGGTTCGTTGACAGCATCGTATCAGTCTCGGGAGCATCACAGGAGTGCGCGGCCATCGGTCAGGTCAACCTCCGCAATACTGCTGTCGTAGGTGAGGATTTTGCCGGTTTCATCAGCGGATTCCGCCCGGGTCATGATGCATCGGCCTCGATAAAGCTCAACACCTACGCACCTGATGTGCTTACATACACCTCCAATTCATCGGCCGATGGAGTGGCAGTGTTCTCCGAGATATATTATCCCTACGGATGGAACGCCTACATAGACGGAAAGAAAGCGGAACTGTTCCGCGTGAACTATCTGCTGCGTGCCCTGAACATACCGGCAGGACAGCACGAGATACGGATGGAGTTCCGTCCCGAGAGCGTCAGGAAGGGAAACATCCTTTCAGGAATATTTATCGGGATAATGTATGCTACCGTTCTGGGACTGATAGCAGGAAATCTAATAAAGAGAGGTCGTCAGCGTAAGTCAGCTTGATATTCCGTTCGCTTCCGCGTACTATGCCTACCTTCTCATCGGGGAGGTAGCGCAGCACCGTGCCGCAGTCATCGGTAGCCTTGAACTGAGGGTCCTTTAAAGCTATCCGGTAAGCCTGCTCTATTGTTTTCTGGCGGAATCCCTGGGGAGTCTGCATCCTCCACAAGAGGTTGCGGTCCTGAATAGATTCCATCTCGCGGCCCTGGGCGTCACATTTTACTATGGTGTCAACTGCGGGAATGGCCACATCGACTGCATTGTAGCTCTCCATGGCCTTGAGCGTGTCGGTTATGATGCGGTCCGATACAAGCGGACGTGCGGCATCGTGAAAGAGCATCACGGTATCAGGAGCGTCGCTGTAAAAACGGACGGCCGACAGGCTGGAGTCATAACGTTCCTTTCCACCGGCCAATACGGCCTTGAGCTTGGTCCATCCGTTACGCCGGGCCATCTCGTTGACCTTATCCATGAATTCCGGTGATGTCACAATCACCACCTCATCAATGCCTGTATGGTCTTGGAAAGTCTGTACGGAATGTTCCAAAACAGTCTTTCCACCCAAAGGCAGGAACTGCTTAGGGGTGGAAAGGCCGGTTCTTGAACCGGAGCCTGCAGCCAATATCACAGCTACATTCTTCATCTTTTCACTATTGATACCGTAGGTATTTGATATGGGTAGCCAGCCGTTTCAACGGCTGGATTACGAACGGTTTCAGCAAACCTCGCTTCCGGGTTTTACCGGACGCTGAACGGTTGTTACAGCCAGTGTTCCGTCGGCGTCAAGAGCGCTGAGTATCATACCCTGGCTCTCGCGGCCCAGTATCTTACGGGGTGCCAGGTTGGCAATGAAGCAAACCTGCTTGCCTACCAGATCCTCAGGGTTGTAGTAGTTTGCTATACCAGACAGGATGGTGCGGCCGCCCAGACCGTCATCGATCCTGAACTGGAGCAGCTTGTCTGACTTGGGCACCTTGATGCACTCAAGCACTGTACCTACGCGGATATCGAGTTTCTCGAATTCGGGGAACTGGATATTCTCCTTGATGGGCTTGGCAGGCTGTGCAGCTGCGGCAGCCTTCTCGTTCTCCTCCTTACGCTTGAGCAGCTTCTGAATCTGAGCTTCAATGACGTCATCCTCAATCTTCTCGAACAGCAGCTCGGGCTTGCTGAGCTTGTGGCCGGCAGGGAGCAGGTCAATTGAACCCAGACGGTCCCACTGAGCACCCTCGAGCGATATCATTCCGCGCAGCTTCTCGCTTGAGAACGGCAGGAACGGCTCGAACGCGATAGCCAGGTTGGCAACCAGCTGGAGAGCTATGTTCAGGATGGTCTCGACACGCTTCATATCGGTCTTGGCCAGCTTCCAGGGCTCGGTATCGGCCAGATACTTGTTACCGATGCGGGCCAGGTTCATGGCCTCCTTCTGGGCATCGCGGAACTTGAAGTTGTCCAGCAGGGACTCTAGCTGCTGCTTGACATCGGCAAACTCCTTGAGAGTGTCGCGGTCATAGTCGGTCAGCTCGCCGCAGGGAGGAACGACTCCGTCAAAGTATTTCTGTGTGAGAACCAGGGCGCGGTTCACGAAGTTACCGTATACGGCAACCAGCTCGTTGTTGTTGCGTGCCTGGAAATCCTTCCATGTAAAGTTGTTGTCCTTGGTCTCGGGAGCGTTGGCGGTAAGTACGTAACGCATTACATCGGCCTTACCGGGGAAATCCTCCAGGTACTCGTGTACCCATACGGCCCAGTTGCGTGAGGTCGATATCTTGTCATCCTCAAGGTTCAGGAACTCGTTGCTCGGAACGTTGTCGGGCAGTATGTATGAGCCCTCGGCCTTAAGCATGGAGGGGAATACTATGCAGTGGAATACAATGTTGTCCTTACCGATGAAATGGACCAGACGGGTCTCGGGATCCTTCCACCAGGTCTCCCAGCTGCCGCGCTCGGGGTGCTCATCGCAGTACTCCTTGGTGTTGCTTATGTAGCCGATGGGAGCATCGAACCATACGTAGAGGACCTTACCCTCGGCTCCCTCAACGGGAACGGGAATTCCCCAGTCAAGGTCACGGCTTACGGCGCGGGGCTGCAGACCCATGTCAAGCCAGCTCTTGCACTGACCGTATACATTGGGGCGCCACTCCTTGTGCTCCTCCAGGATCCATTTCTCAAGCCACTGCTGATACTGCTCCAGAGGCAGGTACCAGTGGGTGGTCTCCTTCATGACGGGCTTGCTGCCGCTTACTGTGCTTACGGGGTTTATGAGCTCGGTGGGTGAGAGTGATGTACCGCACTTCTCGCACTGGTCACCGTATGCGTGGTCGTAGTGGCAGTGAGGACATTCACCGGTTATGTAGCGGTCAGCCAGGAACATGTGAGCCTCCTCGTCATAGTACTGCTCGCTTGTCTTCTGGATGAACTTGCCGGTGTCATAGAGCTTGCGGAAAAAGTCGGCTGCAAGCTTATGGTGAACAGGAGAACTGGTACGGCCGTAGATATCGTACGAAATACCCATTCCCTTGAAGGTGTCCTTCATCAGATAGTGATAACGGTCAATGATCTCCTTGGGAGTCACGCCCTCCTTCTTGGCGCGGATGGTGATGGGCACACCGTGCTCGTCACTACCGCCGATGAAC
>JBGURN010000027.1:0-2067 GCA_045131955.1 Bacteroidaceae bacterium | reverse complement strand
GAGCAGCATGCCGGACATAAGTATGACGACAGTCCTTGACTTCATGAAGATAATGAGTTATTAAAAAGAGGGGCAAGCCCAGAGACTTACCCCTCCCAGTCATTCAAACTTTAATATCAATAGAAGGTTATTGATTACTTCCAGTTCTCATTCTGAACGAAACGACCCATAGCGGTCTGGATCTCGGTAATAGGAATTGGGAAGGTTACCCAGTTCTCGTTGTAAACGTTACCGAACTTGCCAGGGAAATAAGTTCCTTCGTATGCACGATATGCGTTCAGCACATTGGCAACAGTACCCCAGCGGGCGATATCGAACCAGCGGTGACCCTCCATACCGAACTCGGCACGCATTTCACGTTCCAGAGCCGTATGAGCCTCTGTTGCATTGGCAAAGCTCTTATAGAGACCGATACGATAGGTAGCGGCAGCACCCTTCTCGGTCTTGCCTGTCACCTTGTTGTCGAATGTCTTACCGGCAGCCTCATTCTTAACGAAGCTGTTGGCTGCACGTTCACGTACCTGGTTAATGTATTTCAAGGCAGTCTCCAAATCATTCTCATGGATAGCCACCTCGGCACGCATCAGCAGGATGTCAGCGAAGCGGATCACATGATAGTTGGCTGCATTTGAACTGACGGCAGTTGCCACAGCCGTACCGCCACGGTCAGCCAGTCTATGCTGATATTTCTTATTCATGTACAGACCACCATTGGTGTAATCACGTACCCAACCGCCGATTGAGGTAGGAATACCGTAATCCAGGTAAGGAACACCGAAACGGCCGGCGCAGTAGTCAACGCGTGGGTCAAGTGGAGTATCCAGATCAGTCACAGGATTAGGGTCACCGATAACTGTGAGAGGCTCATAGTCGGTGTAGTTCTTCAGAGGAAGACCGTCCTCGTCTACCATGAAGCTGTTCACGAACTCATAGGTTGGCTGGTAGAAACCCCAACCGCCAATACCCAGCGCACCAGGGCTGCCAGGAGCAGGGTTAGAGATGATGGCGTTAGTATCTGTCTGAGTACCGTTGATGGTCAGCTGCACGTCGAATACAGACTCACCGGTCCAGTCAGAGGTAGCTGCATTGTTGAACAGCTCAGCATAGGTTTCAGCCAGCTGGAACTTCTTGCCCTTGGCATCCTTACCGTTGGCGATGATATCGTCCAACAGGGCCTTGGCATCGTTCCAGTGGTCAGCTGTAGCGTTCGTACCATTGTAAGGAGAAGACCAGTAGAGGTATAGCTTGGCCAGCATGGCCTTGGCCATCCAGGAGGTAGCACGGCCGTATTGGCCAGCACCGTAACCGGTCGTATTGGTCCATGTCTCAGGCAGCTTGCTTGCTGCACTCTGCAGGTCGGCAGCCACCTTGTCCCAGATATAAACATAGTTGCCGCTTTCGTCAACATTGCTTACCTGTGGGTCAGTAGATGCCTGATAGTCTTCAAGAGAAACATAAGGAATAGCGGCACCGAACATACGGATACCCTCAAACATCCAAACGCCCTTGATGAACTCAGCCTGAGCCTTTATCAAATCAGGATTGGCAACAGCATCGCCTGCCTTGTCCACCATGTCAATCACGTTGTTAGCACGCTTGGCAGCCTCATAAACAGCAGCCCACTTGCCCTGGATATAGGAGTTGGCAGCAGAGAAAGAATATACCTCGATAGCGGTAAAGTCGGACTGGTCGGAAGACTGGGAACCCTTGTTGGCATCTGCACCGGCAACATCACCAAAGCAGTAGTTAGCCAGTGAAGCGTAGCCCATCCAACCCGTCTGATTCATGTTGTTGAGGGAAGAGTACACACCTGTCAGGGCCATGTCAATACCGGACTCATTGAGCAGAGCATTCTCTGATACGGCACCTGCTGGCTCAAGCAGCAGGAAGTCGTCGCCGCAGCTGCTCATTGACAGGGTGGCCAATGCCATAGCTGAATAGAGTATTGCTTTTTTCATATTGTTCTTGTTATTTAGTTTGTTTTTCATGTTTATAAACTCATTACTCAACTTATGATTAGAAGTCGATGTTCACACCGAACAGATACTGACGAGGCATACCGTATGC
>JBGURN010000026.1:0-14484 GCA_045131955.1 Bacteroidaceae bacterium | reverse complement strand
GTAAGGGCTATGGTCTTTTTCATCTTACCTACCCTCTGAGTGGAGCCTTTATAGGTAACCCTGATTGAATCTTTCATGCCGGGCAGTATCGGTCCCTCGGGCGCAAAGGCCTTGGTGCAGCCGCATGTGGCGGTCGCCGTGAGTATGAGCAGTTCCTTATCGCCGGTATTGGTGAATACGAAATAGCACTCCTTGTCACCGTTAGCACGGTCAAACAGGCCAAAGTCCTTGGTGCTTCTCTCAAAGGTGATTTCAGGGTATCTCTCATCGGCCTGTTTTTCATCCTGCCCCCAAGCCGGGAGTACGGCTGCCGCTGACAGCACGAGGGCAAACAGTTTTAAATTTCTCATAATGTTGGTCTTTAAACAACCGCTAAGTTACTAATAAAAAATCATTAGTCAATATCAGTCCCAAATCTTTGCCAAATCCAAAAATGAAAGTTAATTTTGGTTCCGCAAAATGAAGGACTCTTATGTTTGACGTTAAAGATCTTGAACAGTTTAAAAAGAAAGGAACAGACGCCGCAAAGGTTCAGGCGCAATTGGATTTGATCAGGGAGGGGTTCCCGTATCTGGAACTGGAATCAGCAGCATCGGTCGGAAACGGCATAATGGCTATTGATGAAAGCCTCTGCAACAGTTACATAAAGAATTGGGACAACTACCGTGCAAGCGGTCATAAGGTCACCAAGTTCGTACCCGCATCGGGTGCGGCAAGCCGTATGTTCAAGGATCTGTTCGGTTTTCTTGATGCCGGGTATGACCTGCCTACATCGGGTTTTGAGAAGACCTTCTTTAACGATATCACCAAGTTCGCGTTTTACGACGAGCTCAATGAGGCCTGCCGTCGCAATGAGGGCAAATCGGTCCCTGAGCTTATTTCAGATGGTCAGTACAAGGCTGTCGTAAGGAATCTGCTCGAGCCCGAGGGACTGGGTTACGGATCACTGCCCAAGGGACTGCTCAAGTTCCACAGTTACAGTGCCGGTCCGCGCACACCGTTTGAGGAGCATATGGCCGAGGGTGCGTTGTATGCATCGGGAGCAGACGGTAAGGTGCATCTGCATTTCACTGTATCGGCCCATCACCGCGACCTTTTCAAGGAGCTGGCTGAGCGCTGCGTCAAGACCATGTCCAAGCGCTACGGCACCGTATATGACATAACGTTCTCCGAGCAGAAGCCCAGCACCGATACCGTTGCCGCCGCTCAGGACGGAGGTCCTTTCCGTGATGATGACGGTTCCATCCTGTTCCGTCCGGGTGGACACGGCGCGCTCATTGAGAACCTCAATGACCTGGATGCCGACGTGGTGTTCATAAAGAATATTGACAATGTGGTCCCCGACCATCTCAAGACCGATACCGTCACTTACAAGAAACTTCTGGCCGGTGTGCTGATAAGCGCACAAAGCAAGATATTCGACTATCTGCGTCTGCTGGAGAGCGGCAAGCAGACCGCTGCTCAGCTTAATAGCATAGTACGTTTTGTCACCGAAACACTCTGCTGCCGCAAGAAGGATCTGGGATCACTCAGCGAGAGTGAGCTCTCGGCATGGCTGTTCGCCAAGCTCAACCGTCCTCTGCGCGTATGCGGCATGGTCAAGAACGTAGGTGAGCCCGGCGGCGGACCGTTCCTGGCTTTCAACAGTGACGGCACTGTATCGCCCCAGATTCTGGAGAGTTCACAGATAAACCTGGACGATCCCGTCAAGAAGGAGATGTTCACCAAGGGCACTCACTTCAATCCGGTGGATCTGGTATGTGCTCTGCGCGGTTATAAGGGTGCCAAGTTCAACCTGCCCGATTACGTGGACAAGGCTACGGGATTCATCTCCTCCAAGTCCAAGAACGGCCGTGAGCTCAAGGCTCTGGAACTTCCGGGTCTCTGGAACGGTGCCATGAGTGACTGGAACACCATATTCGTGGAGGTTCCCCTCACCACCTTCAACCCCGTCAAGACCGTCAACGACCTCCTCCGCCCCCAGCATCAGCCCGCAAAACTGTAACATCGGGGACGGTTCCTATTGTATTAGTTTTCACGCAACTATCATAAAATAAGGCCCATACGCTGGGCCTTATTTTGTTAAACGTCTCAAAAACTAATACAATAGGAACCGTCCCCGATGTTACAGTTTTGGAGTAACTGCAGCGAGCCAGGCGTCAATACGTGAGTCGGTCAGGCTCTCCTCATTGATTTCATCAAGCGGAAGTCCTATGAACTTGCCGTCAATGACAGCATCGGAGGCATCGAAAGAGTAACCATCGGTATCAACAGAACCTATGAAATTGGCTCCGCTGTCCTTGATGTTATTGTAGAGTTCACCTATTCCACCTACAAATGTGTCACTGTAAGACGAACAGTCACCGCAGCCGAACAGGGCAATCGTCTTGCCGCTCAGGTCTGCGTTACGAAGTATCTTGAGACCGTCATACCAGTCATCCTGAATCTCACCGGCACCCCATGTGGAGGTTCCGAGTATGAGGTTCTTGTTATCGGCAATTATACTGGCGGTAAGATCCTGAACGTTCAGGGCCTGGCATCCCAGTCTGGAGGCTATCTTCTCGGCGATAGACTCGCAGGTTCCCGTTGAGGAACCGAAAATCACAATGGTTTTATCCATATCTTCAATACGTCGTTAAGTAGTTAATAATTAAACAAGTATCATGGCTCTACCCTATTAGGGAGTCAATTCAGATAAGATAAATGCAGACAAACTTCACAGCCTATCTGCATCCTGATGTTTTATAAATGATTTACTCAAAAGAAAAGTTATCTATGCATTATTTCAATCTCTTGTATCCATATACCGATGTGCTGCCAAGTTCCTCTTCAATGCGGATGAGCTGATTGTACTTGGCCATACGGTCTGTACGTGAAAGTGATCCGGTCTTGATCTGTCCGGAGTTGGTGGCAACTGCGATATCGGCTATGGTAGTATCCTCCGTCTCACCCGAACGGTGTGAAGTTACCGTGGTATAGCCGTGGCGGTGCGCCATCTCTATAGCCTCCAGAGTCTCTGTGAGAGAGCCTATCTGGTTGACCTTGATCAGAATGGAGTTTGCAGCTCCCATCTTTATACCCTTCTCAAGGAACTTGGTATTGGTGACGAACAGGTCATCACCGACGAGTTGGCATCGGTCGCCGATCTTATCGGTCAGTTTTACCCAGTTCTCCCAGTCGTTCTCATCAAGTCCGTCCTCGATGGAATCAATCGGATACTTGGAGATAAGCTGCTCCAGATATGCTATCTGTTCATCGGCCGATAATTTCTTGCCGTTGGGATCCTTCTTGGCGCCGTTCTTAAGCTGACGGTAGTCGTAGAACCACTGACCGTTCTCGCAGGTTGCGAATTCCGATGCAGCACAGTCCATAGCGATCTTCACGTCCTTGCCCGGCTCGTATCCGGCTTTTCTGATGGCCTCTACGATGGTATCGAGAGCATCCTCGATGCCGTTGAAATCGGGAGCGTAACCGCCCTCGTCACCCACCGCAGTCGAAAGGCCGCGTGCCTTGAGCAGCTTAGCCAGGTTATGGAACACCTCGGCACCCATGCGGATAGCCTCACGCTCGCTGCTTGCACCTACAGGACGGATCATAAACTCCTGGAATGCTATGGGAGCGGCAGAGTGAGCACCGCCATTCACGATATTCATCATGGGAACGGGAAGTGTGTAGGCGTTGCATCCGCCAATATATCGGTACAGAGGAACGTTAAGAGCCTTGGCTGCAGCCTGTGCGCAAGCCAGCGACACGCCAAGTATGGCATTGGCACCAAGCTTGGATTTGGTAGCGGTGCCGTCCAGGGCCAACATCTTATAGTCAATAGCACGCTGCTCAAAAACGCAGTCACCCTTAAGGGCAGGTGCAATTACCTTATTCACATTCTCAACGGCTTTAAGTACGCCCTTGCCGAGATATCGGCCTTTATCGCCGTCACGAAGCTCCAAGGCCTCGTTCTCTCCTGTCGATGCGCCCGATGGCACAGCGGCACGTCCCATAACGCCGTTCTCCAGTGTTACTTCAACCTCTACTGTGGGATTACCTCTTGAATCGAGGATCTCTCTTGCATGAATCTTTTCTATTTTCATTATCCTCAAAGATTAATTTGATGCAAAAGTATCCCACCCGCGCCCCGTCCACAATACCTAAAAAATGGTGTTTTACAAAAAACTGCAACATTAGGGACGGTTCCTAATGTTGCAGTTTTGAGCGATAGACGGGGCACGATCCCGCGACCTTCGGCTTGGGAAGCCAACGCTCTACCAACTGAGCTACTATCGCAATTGCAGACGCGAAGTTAATGAAAAACAAAAAAAGGCCCCATCATTCAGGAGCCTTTTCTTGAAAAATATGCTCTTACTGTTCTAAGCTGTAGACCTTACCCATAAACAGGAATGAGCCCGATACATTATCCCTGATGGTATAAATGAAAGGAGGCTCAAGCCAAAACACGAACCAAACCAAATCAAAATAAGGAGGCTCAGCAGGATCAGCTTCCGCGTCAATTCCACCCTCAACGACATCGAACCTGATACTCTGATTCAAGTATCGGTTAGAATACATATGGTTTCCGATATTGGGCAAAGCCCAGGACTTGAACAGTTCTGACACACCGAGATTCTCCAGTATGGAACCGAGCTTAATGTCATTGTCTACACTTAACTTGGGCAGGTAGGTTTGATGCGTACCGGCATAGTCCAAATCATTTGTATCATAACAGCTCACGTCCGATATAATCTCGTCAATGGGAGTGTCACTCGAAGGGGATACAAAATCCATCCTGAATGATAAGTTCCTGAAAGGCAATGACAGGATTTTGTAATTCTCCTTATCAGTATAAGAAACCGTAGAATACCTTGAGGTCATCATGTTATCCTCAATGGGTTTGAAAGGACAATCCCAGATCGATGAAAACCAAGCCGTATTTGCCAGTACCATCGCGGTTTCCGGTCCATAATAATCAATAACCTGCCTATTGAGCTTACCACAGGTGTTGTCATAAGCCCACTGGCAGATAGAGTCATAGGCCGATTGTGTATGAGACTTGAAATCAAGATATCCGGTTGCGGCATTATATTTCTGCTGAGCCACATTAAGATAGTCTGCCTTGAACTCTGAGCCTTCTGCCAGCCAGAGACCGTTTGATATCTTTACGCAGTTGGTCTGCTCAAGGGCATTCTTGAGTTTAGAAAGGGTATTGTTCAGAAAGGTCTTGTCAACCACCTCTCCATACAAAGCCTCAGAGAGTTCAGCGTAGCTGGCATCATCCATACCATTGGCCAGCAGGCCCAATGTAACCTGAAGGCTCAAAGGCGATATGCAGAAGTTCTGATCGCCCACAGTCTCATTTACAGCTTGGAACAGCTTAATGGCAAATGAATCTGCCTGGTGGAGCAGTTCAGTCTCATCGGATGTAAGTTCCAGACTGAGCGGTGACGGCTCTCCAAGGGAGAAAGAATGCTCCCTGATGGTTGCCTCCTTAAGTTCAAACGGCTGCTCCTCCTGACCTTCAATCTTGTCCTGAGGATCACAACTCGCAAACAAAGAGGCTGCAGCTATCGCCGCACCTGCAAAAAGGAAAAAATGTCTAATTCTCATATTATTGAATAGTAAAAAAGGCTATCAGGCTATCAAAAGTGCAATTGTACAAAAAAAAAATCACTCCCAACAAAAGAGTGATTTTTTTGATTGAAAGCCGATTACCAGTTACTCGACCTCGAGAGTAACGATGCTGGCTGCCGGAATCTCAAGAACCAGGTCACCGGTCTTCTTGTCTATGCGGGCTCCGCTAAAGTCAGCAAGCTTGATCTTGTCAGGGTTCTCGAATGTATTGTAGTTCGATGCCTTATCGCTGGAAAGAATCTTGCCCGATACCTTTTTGGCCTTGATTCCGTCAAGCTTCACGATCACACTCTGGGCCTCATCAAGCTTGACATTTGACATGGAGATATGCAGCTTGCCGTCCTTCTTTGATGCAGTCGAGCTGAACAGAGGCAGAGGACGTGTGGCACCCTCTTCGGGGTTGGCGGCATAACGCTCGTTAGGAGTGAGCTTAACCTCAACACCCTCCAGGTCAGTCGGTATGAATGCGGCATCCATATGAGGCTTGTACATATCGTAAACCCAGTATGTGGGAGTAAGTACCATCTTGTCATCCTGAGTCAGGATCATGGACTGAAGCACATTGGCAACCTGAGCTATGTTGGTCATCTGGATGCGGTCGCTGTACTTGTGGAATATATCGAGTGAGAGCGATGCAACCAGAGCGTCACGCATGGTGTTCTGCTGATAGAGCTGAGTGCCGGGCTCGGGCTCCCACCATGTACCCCACTCGTCAACGAGCAGAGGGATGTTATGCTCGGGATCGTGCTTGCTCATGATGGCCAGGTGTTTCTGGATAACAGGTTCAATGCCCAGGCACTTGCCAAGGCACCAGTAGAAATCCTCGTCACTGAAATCCAGAGCGGGCTTCTTGGCACCTACCCAACCGGATACTGTATAGTAATGGAGAGATACGGCATTCATCATGGTGCCGATCTTCTTCATAAGTACGTCAGTCCAGTCATAGTCATAATCGGTAGCACCGCTGGCAATCTTAAAGAGCTGAGTGCCGTTGTAGTCGCGGCAGTAGGTCTGATAACGACGGTATATATCGGAGTAATACTCAGGCAGCATGTTACCGCCGCAACCCCAGGCCTCGTTACCTATACCGATATACTTTACGTGCCAGGGCTCCTCACGACCGTTCTCCTTACGCAGCTTGGCCATCGGACCGTCGGCAGCGTTCATATACTCGATCCACTGTGCAGCCTCCTGAACAGAGCCGCTACCCACGTTGAGTGAGATATAAGGCTCACATCCCAGAATCTCGCACAGGTTCAGGAACTCATGTGTACCAAAACTGTTGTCCTCAACTATTCCACCCCAGTTGTTGTTGACCATAACGGGACGGTTCTCCTTGGGGCCGATACCATCCATCCAGTGGTACTCATCGGCATAGCAACCGCCCGGCCAGCGCATTACGGGCACCTCAAGCTCCTTGAGAGCGTTCAGCACGTCGTTACGATAACCGTTGGTATTGGGAATTGAAGACTCGGGACCTACCCACAGACCTCCGTAGATACATGTTCCCAGATGCTCCGAGAACTGTCCGTAGATATTCTTGTTGATGGTTGCACCCGGTTTGTCGGCGTGCACGTTGACTGTAACCTCATTTTTTGCGCTCACAGTCAGAGCTGCTGTCATGGCTAGCAGGAAAAATCCTTTTCTCATATTATATATTGGTAAATTAGTTATCCGGGATGGACGGCAAAGATAATCATTTTTATCGTTACTTTTGCAAACTCACATCATGACGATGACAAAGAAGATAATCATATCAATAGCCGTAGTTCTCATACTATCAGCGGGATGCACGGCTTACTATTTCCTCAGTCTGTTCACCGCTCCGGTCTCCAAGTGTCAGGATTACCGAATATACATTACTCCCGATGCCACCCAGCAGAGCATACTGGACGACATCCGCCGGGCGGACCCCGAGGCCAGCACCAGAGCACTCGAGATACTGCTTAACCGCCGCAATTATGAGAGCCGCATACGCACAGGCTGCTACACCATACATACCGATGCCACCCCCAAGCAGGTGGCCGATATGCTATCCAGCGGCTCACAGACCCCCGTCAAGGTGACGGTCAACAGCACCCGCACCCTGGGCCAGATGATACGCTCGCTCTCCAACCAGCTCATGGCTGACTCCCTGCAGATAGCAAGCCGTCTGGAGGATCCCGCGTTTCTGGACTCCCTGGGCTACACCCCCGCCACGGTATTCTGCATGATCATACCCAACACCTACGAGTTCTACTGGAACACATCGGTCGACGCCCTGATAAACCGTCTGGTAAAGGAACGTGACCGGTTCTGGAACGACCAGCGCAAGTCCAAGGCCCGCGAGATAGGCCTTACCGAGCAGCAGGTGGTAACTCTGGCATCGATAGTTGAGGAGGAGACCTCCAAGTCCGATGAACTGGCCGTGGTAGCCGGTCTCTACATGAACCGTCTCAAACGCAGGATGCCCCTGCAGGCCGACCCGACCGTGATATTCGCACTTGGCGGCGAGAGACCCAAGAGGGTCCTCAAGAAACACCTGGATGTGGAGTCACCCTACAACACATACAAATACCCGGGCCTGCCCCCCGCCCCCATCCGTTTTGTGAGCACCCGCTCTATCGATGCCGTGCTCAACTACACCCGTCACAACTACCTCTACATGTGTGCCAAGGAGGATTTCAGCGGCTATCACAACTTCACCTCATCACTCTCCCAGCACAACGCCAACGCAGCCCGGTACCAACGTGCCCTGCGCAACGCGGGTATAAGATGACAAAAGGGGCCGTGACAGTTCACGACCCCTTTCCTTTTATTTCAAAGTCAGTATTATCGGCTTATCATGACCTTCCTGCCTCCTACTATGTAGATACCGTCAGGAAGCTCATAGATATAATCAGCTGTTACTCCCGATGCAATCTTGCGGCCCAGGATATCATGTACGTCGACAGTCTTGGGAGTGGTATCCACAAATACGGGATCCTGAACATCATCATCCATGAATATCTCATCGACCTGAGTCATGACGGTAACTCTGCGCTGGTAGGCCTTGCGGACATCAATATAGGCCTGATGCGGGCTCAGGTCGGCAAAGAACAGCAGAGGCTTGGTGCCCTCGCTGCCGTCGAGCCATGACTGGTTGTCACGCACGCCCCATACCAGGAATGTAGGAGCATTGCTGTGCTTGATCATGATGTCGGCAATGGCGGCATATTTCTCAGCCTGGATCCTGAGTTCATCCTCGGATATCTCCCTGACGCACTTCTTGTCCTGTACCTGACCGCCCGGCATATCCATCTCGGTGATGATACAGTTAAGTCCGATAGCCTTGAACTGCTTTATTGTCTCGTCAATCTGGGCGGGGTTGAGTCCGGTGACCGATGTGTGCATCTGCATGCCTACACCGTCAATGGGAATTCCGGAATCCTTAAGTCTCTTGGCCAGATTATACATGGCATGGGTCTTACCGTTCTCATAATGACCGCCACCCCAGTGACCGATGTTGTAGTCGTTGATGTAAAGCTTGGCATCGGGGTCAGCCTGATGAGCCCACACAAAAGCCGAGTCAATATAGTCCTCACCTCCAAAACCGGTGTACCATACGGAATAGTTACGGGTAGCATAGCCGTCACCTACGGCGCGTCCCTGGTTCTCCTCCAGGCACTCGTTGACCACATCCCACTCGGCAATCTGTCCCTTCCAGTGTCCTACAACATTGTAGATATGGTTCTTGAGGATATTGATTGCCTCCTGCCTGCGGGCATCGCCCGATAATGCATTGAGCGTATTGGCTACCCAATCAGGATTCTGGCCATGCCATGTCAGGGTATGTCCGCGAACCTTCATCTTATTCTCCTTGGCATACTGAACCACACCGTCGGCGTTCCAGCTGAAACTGTTACGTCTGGGCTCGGTTGCATCGAACTTCATGGCGTTCTCAAGAACCACCATATTGAAGTTCTTGGATACGGTCTTGCCAAAGTTGTCGTTGTTGCTTATGCCCGGGTTCACGCAGGTACCGAAGTTCTTGCCAATCTTGTCGGCCCAGTATCTTACGGTTGTCTCCTGCAGGGACATATCATAACTCTTGGATATAAAGATAAGGTCGTCGATATAGTAATCGGCACCCTCAGCCTCGATACCCAGTCTCATAGTCTTGCTCAGGGAGTTACGCTCAAGAGCAAGTTCCAGAGTGTTATCCACCCAGTTGATCTTGGATACGGCATACTTGGGAGCGGTCTTGTGCGCATAATATTTACCGAACACGATACCTAAGGGGGCACCTGCCGATACCTGGTCATTGGCCAGTATGCTGATATTCAATGTCGATGAATTCTTAAGGAGCGATGCTGCCGACATGGGGCTTGAGCTACCCGGTAATGTGGGATTGTCCAGTTCCACGTAGACCTTCTCACCGGCTACGCCGCTAATATGGAGTACCTTGTTCTGTGCGTTCTTGGGATCGGCCACAACGACAGCCTGTGCGCCCTCAACCACTTCTGTTCCGGTCTTGGTGTAGACAGGGAATGTGGCACCTATCTCATAATCGTTGAAGTCATAGGCCACGATCTGGTCTATCTGATCCTCAAAGGTGTAACCCCACTCCGCGAATTCTGCCTCCTGGGCCTGGTAGATGGAGTCCTCATGAGCTATGCGTATAGCCTCGGCCTCGAGTTCAAAGGCACGGGTGCTGCACAGGAAACAGATATCGTCTATATAATAATCGGCATTGGCGGCCATAAGACCCAGCCTCATCTCCTTGCTCAGTGAGTTACGCTCAGTTGCCAGCGGGGTATAGTCAAAGGTACTCCACTCCCCTGCCGTAAGGATTGTGGGATTGGTATTCTTGTCCTCATAGGCGGAATAGTTGCCGAGGAACAGCTTGAAATGACAGTTGGCATCCTTGTCATATGAGTTGGCACTCCTGATTGAAGCCCTTAAAATGGTATACCTCTTTAATATGGTGGAGTGACTGATGTTATCCGGGGTATCCATCTTGACGAATCCGGCAGTCTGTCCTGTGGTAACATGAAGCACCTTATTGTCCGGGTCATTGGCATCGGCCTCAACGACAGCGGTCGCTCCCTCGACGGCATTGCCACTGGCATCAACTACAGGGAATGTCTTACCTACCTCAAGGTCATCGAATACGCCGGCCCACGCGTAGTACTTGTTGCTCTGGGCGGAAATTGCGAAAAATGAAAACAGGAATGAAGCAAAGAGTAGAATCTTCTTCATAAGCAGTAATGTGATAGTTAGTTGGTTAATAACACACAAATCTACACAAAATGTAGATAAGGAGCAAGTTTAGGTCATAAAAAAAACCGCACCGGTGATGTGATGAGAACTCCGAGAATATAAGTTTTGAGCGCCCGGTCCCCTTTGTAATCCACCGACCGAAGGTTACCCCGTTAGGGGCGTGGCCCGCCATTGGAAACCGAAGCAGTCCCGGTAGTCTTAATTGTTTGATGAGTCTCCCGATCTAACCCGATGCGGCACTACAAATATAAGATAAAAAAGCGGGCGGAAATCATTCCGCCCGCTTTTTAACGTATCAGGTTTACTTATTTAACCTTCTTGATGATGGCCTTGAATGCCTCAGGGTTGTTCATAGCCAGGTCGGCGAGCACCTTACGGTTGATCTCGATACCAGCCTTGTGAATGGCACCCATGAGCTGTGAGTAGTTCATACCCTCAAGACGTGCAGCGGCGTTGATACGCTGGATCCACAGGGCGCGGAACTCTCTCTTCTTGTTCTTACGGTCACGGAAAGCGTAAGTCAGACCCTTCTCCCATGTGTTTTTGGCAACGGTCCAAACGTTCTTTCTGGCACCAAAGTAACCTCTGGTAAGACCTAAAATTTTCTTTCTCTTTGCTCTAGAAGCAACGTGATTTACTGATCTCGGCATAGTTTTGTTTGTTTTTGAATGTCAGCGCCCGCATATTCAGGACTTTAGGCTGACAAGTCGGTTAATTTTGTTTTGACTGATCTCTTAATCGGGGTTATCTCATGCAGAGCAGATCCTTAACCTGTTTTGCATTGGCCTGGTCCAGAAGAGTGAAGTGATCCAGGTTTCTCTTACGCTTCTTAGTCTTCTTGGTCAGAATGTGGCTGTGATAAGCGTGTTTTCTCTTGATTTTGCCCGATCCGGTAAGAGCGAATCTTTTTTTAGAACCGGAATTAGTCTTTGATTTCAACATTGTTATTAAAAGTTTTGTTTGTTATTTAAAACCGTACGCACCATGCCCGGGCGCACGAGTCATTTATTCATTGTCTTCTTCCTGCTTGGCCTCTTTCTTGGCGGCTCCACCCTTCTTGGGAGAGATGAAGATCGTCATGCGCTTGCCTTCAAGAATGGGTGCCTGCTCCTGCTTTCCGTACTCCTCCAGGTCTTTCGCAAAGCGTGCCAGGATATTCTCACCCTGCTCCTTGAAGAGGATCGAACGGCCGCGGAAGAACACATATGCCTTTACCTTGTCACCGTTCTGCAGGAATCCCATGGCGTGCTTGAGCTTGAAGTTGTAGTCGTGGTCATCGGTCTGGGGTCCGAAACGGATCTCCTTGACGTCAATCTTGACCTGCTTGGCCTTGGCCTCCTTCTGCTTTTTCTTGAGCTGGTATATGAACTTGGAGAAATCTACTATCCTGCATACAGGCGGAACTGCATTTGGTGAAATCATTACCAGATCCAGTTCCATATTATCGGCTATCTGAAGCGCCTCACGCAGTGAGACTACTCTCGGTTCAAAGCCCTCACCGACTATACGGACCTCCTTGGCTCGGATCTCGTCGTTGACCTGATACTGATCACTCAAATTGTCTTTCTTCATTCAGAATGTTATATAAGGTTTCTCTATTTTCGTTTTATATACCTTTTCAATAAAATATTCCAAGCGGGCGCAAAATTACCATTTATTTATCATAGAATTAACTTCATCGGCAATTTTTTTACCGAATTCGTCAATTTTCATGTTTCCGAGGTTCTCAGCACCCTGCTTGCGAACGTTAATCTCACCGTTTTCAGCCTCCTTCTCACCGACAACAAGCATATAAGGAATGTGCTTTACCTCATTGTCACGGATCTTACGGCCGATCTTCTCGTTACGGTCATCAACAAAGCCGCGGATCTCATACTTGTCCTCGAGTTCCTTCTGTACCTTGTATGCGTAGTCATTGGCCTTCTCGGAGATAGGCAGGATGGCAACCTGGTCAGGTGTGAGCCAGAGCGGGAACTTACCTGCGGTATGCTCAATGAGTACGGCAACGAAACGCTCCATTGAACCGAACGGTGCGCGGTGAATCATAACCGGACGCTCCTTCTGGTTATCTGAGCCGATGTACTCGAGCTCGAATCTCTGAGGCAGGTTGTAGTCAACCTGGATGGTACCCAGCTGCCAGCGACGGCCCAGGGCATCCTTAACCATGAAGTCCAGCTTAGGACCGTAGAATGCAGCCTCACCGTACTCGACGGTAGCCTTGAGGCCCTTCTCCTCACATGCCTCAACGATGGCGCGCTCAGCCTTCTCCCAAACCTCGTCGCTACCAACGTACTTCTCGTGGTCGTTAGGATCACGCAGTGAGATCTGAGCCTCGAAGTTGTCGAAGTTAAGAGCCTTGAAGATAATCTCGATGATCTCCATAACGCGGATGAACTCACCCTTAACCTGGTCAGGACGGCAGAATATGTGAGCGTCATCCTGTGTAAAACTGCGTACGCGGGTCAGTCCGTGAAGCTCACCGCTCTGCTCGTAACGGTATACGGTACCGAACTCAGCTATACGCAGAGGCAGGTCGCGGTATGAGCGGGGCTGTGACTTGAATATGCAGCAGTGGTGAGGGCAGTTCATAGGCTTGAGCAGGTAGCACTCGCCCTCCTCAGGTGTGGTGATGGGCTGGAAGCTGTCCTTACCGTAGTGATCCCAGTGACCTGAGGTTACGTAAAGCTGCTTGGAGCCGATATGCGGGGTGATTACCTGCTGGTAACCGTAACGCTTCTGTATACGTGACAGGAAGTCCTGAAGTCTGAGACGCAGTGCAGTGCCTTTGGGCAGCCAGATGGGAAGGCCCTTACCTACCATGTCGCTGAACATGAAGAGCTCCATCTCCTTACCGATCTTACGGTGGTCACGCTTCTTGGCCTCCTCGAGGAGCTCCAGATACTCGTCAAGCATCTTCTGCTTGGGGAATGTGATACCGTAGATACGGGTCATCTGCGGACGCTTCTCGTCACCGCGCCAGTAAGCGGCTGAGGTGGCAAGCAGTTTGATAGCCTTGATGGCACCGGTATCAACCAGGTGCGGTCCGCGGCAGAGGTCTGTATAGTTACCCTGGGTGTAGGTGGTGATGGTTCCGTCCTCCAGGTCGGCTATGAGCTCGTTCTTGTAGCTCTGGCCGCGTGAAGCAAAGAACTTGAGGGCATCGGCCTTGGATATCTCCTCGCGTACGAGTTTCTCCTTCTTCTGGACGAGTTCCTTCATCTTGGCCTCGATGGAGGGGAAATCACTCTCCTTGATGCTTACGCCTTCAGGGGGCATGATATCGTAGTAGAATCCCTTCTCGATTGCCGGTCCGATACCGAACTGTGTGCCGGGATAGAGCTCCTGCAGGGCCTCGGCCATGAGGTGGGCGCTGGTGTGCCAGTAGGCGTGCTTGGCCTCCTCATCCTCCCACTTGTGCAGCTTGATGGTAGCATCGGTGGTGATGGGGCGGTTGAGCTCTGTAATCTGGTCATTTACACTGCAGGCCAACACATCCTGTGCCAGTCTCTGGCTGATGCTCTCAGCAATCTCATAGCCGGTTACGCCGCTTTCATATTCACGTACGGAACCGTCGGGAAACGTAATTTTTATCATGTTGTTTGTATGTGTTTTCTAATTTAA
>JBGURN010000025.1:0-1557 GCA_045131955.1 Bacteroidaceae bacterium | reverse complement strand
AGCTACTACGAACTCATAAGCGATCTGCTCGCTGGGGAGCTTGTTAGGAGCTACGGCATAAGCCTCAACGCGGTGCATACCGTCACCCTCGAAGCTCAGGATGCCCTCATAAACAGCCCACTCGGTGTAGTCCTCGGCACCGGGATAGAGAACGCGGTAGTAGATAACGCTGCCCTCATCGGTGGGATTGATTTCTACAAAGTAAGCGTGGATACCGTCGGTGGTGTAGCCGTTGAAGACGGGAGCACCAGTCTTCTCGGTGGGCTCAACGGGAGGAACATCGCCGGGCTCATAGGTGAAGGTGCACTTGCTCAGAGCATTAAATGTGCCTTCGTTCCATTGACCATAGTAATCATAGCCTACATAAGCGGTATTCTCTTCCATCTCTTCACCGAGGAAGTAGGTGGAACCCCAGTCACCAGAACCGTCCCAGTAGCACTCGACGAGCAGGTTGCCACCATGGTACTCAAAGGGCTCATTCAGGGTGAAAGTCAGGTAAAGGCCACCATACTCGGGCTCAACAGTGGCAACTACAGTAGCGCCGCCAATCATGGGATCCTCATCGGCAAAGGCAGTCTGCTCAACCTCCTTGAGAGCGAGCAAAATCTCTCCACCCTGGAAAGCGATGGTATAACCAGCATAATCCTCACCCCAAGTAGCAGCGGTGTAGAACTTCAGCTCGGAGATCTTGCCACCAGCCATCTCGGCCAGCATATCAGCGGGATAGATCTGCTGGGCCATGCCTTCACCATCAAACCAGTAGCCATAAACGGGAATGCTACCCCAAGCATCCTCACCAATCACACCGTTCTCACAAACGGTCAACTCGTTGGCCTGAGCAGCAAATGCCATAGCGGCCACAGCAATTAAAGTAAAGAATTTCTTCATAATAAAATTAAGTTTTTAAAAAATGAATAATAAAAATATTAAAACAAATTGATTATCAACAAAATAGTAAACAAAACCCTAAAAACGGATTGATATACGGCACAAAAATACTTAAAAAATCCTTAATGAACAAAGATTAAATCAAAAAAATGGAGACGCATGATTATTGCGTCTCCACTTTATCAGTCTGCTATCAGCTAAAAACTACTGCCTATAGCCTAATAGCTAAAGCCTAAAGCCTTACTTCACAACCTTAACAGCGCTGGTGGTGCCGTCGGTGTAGGTGGTAACCATGATGGTCAGGCCATTAGCCTCGGTCATCTCCTGGCCAGCCATGTTGAAGTAGCGTACGCCAGCAACGGTCTTGCCGTTCATCATCTCGCTGATAGCCGTGGGAGGCTCGGGAGCTACTACGAACTCATAAGCGATCTGCTCGCTGGGGAGCTTGTTAGGAGCTACGGCATAAGCCTCAACGCGGTGCTTGCCATCACCCTCGAAGCTCAGGATCTCATCGTAAACAGCCCACTCGGTATACTCCTCTTCACCGGGATAGAGCACGCGGTAGTAGATTACGCTGCCCTCGTCGGTGGGAAGGATCTCAACAAAGTAAGCGTGGATACCATCGGTGGTGTAGCCGTTGAATACGGGAGCACCAGTCTTCTCGGTGGG
>JBGURN010000024.1:0-1781 GCA_045131955.1 Bacteroidaceae bacterium | reverse complement strand
GTCGAAATCATAGCCGAACTTACGTTTGAAGGTTGCATGTACGCGGTTACCCTGCTGGAATGCGAATCCGCCGTCAGCAAGCTCAGTAGCCTCATATTCACCACTACCCTTGATTTCAACAATCTCTCCACGGACACTATTGTCCACATCCATGTGGAGCTCCATCAAAGCAGCAGGCAGAGAGTAGCACCTTATCCATTTATAGTAGCTGAAGTCATCACCTATGGCGATGGTGACACGCGGATTAGGATTGGAGGTGACGTAGGTATATACATATCCATGCTCACCTTCCTCGCGTATCTTTTTTGTCTCAAGCTCGTCAAGAACAGGGATGTGCCCGTCAATAGTCGTTGAGGTGATTTCCGAATAACTGTAGATCTTGATTGTGGCACCTGCACATGAAGGCAGGTCGATGGTAGTTCCAGGACCGAATGCAGCCCAGTCAGGAAGGTCATCATTTCTCATGAATCCGTAAGCATTGGTATGAATCCAGAGAGCCACGTCACGTGTATGGTCTCGACGGACACCATCCTCGATAACCTCCACATCGACCTTACTCGTCCAGAAGAAGTTCAGATTAGGAGTATCCCAATGTATCTCCTGAACCTGATTCATGGTGAGGAAGTCCCAATACAGCTCATCACCACGCACACGGTTCTCCTTGTCGGCAATATTATGTTCGAATACAGGTGTCAATACTATCTCCTGACCCTCATAGTCGAAAGAATAGTACTTGCCAAGCTCATATCTCCTTGTACCATCAGTCCAATACATCAAGGTGTATTGATTCTTGAAGAAGGTGTAGTTATATGGGATATAGAAAGAGCGTACTCCCGACAGGGTTTCAGGAGCTATGCTGACTGCGTTGTTGAAGGTGTTAGGATCAGGAACATTATGCACGCCTGAGTCTTCGATATTGAATACTACCGAACCCATAGCACCTGGTTTGAAATGTGCCACGATATTCTTTTCAGAGGTCAAAGTGAACTCATATATATTCTTTCCGGTAGTCTCTGTCTCACCATCAACCCATTTGTCGATAACATATTCCCTTTCAGCCTCAGCACTCACGGAAACCTCTGTACCAGCCTCGAAATATGCTACTACTCCATTTTCCAGCTCATTATATAAGTTACTATACTTAGGAGAGATGCTCACATCACCCTTTGTTACATCATCCGAGGTGGCAGTAACCTTGATAAGGTCCTTACGTGTAAAGAGCACCTCGATAGTGGTGATACCGCCCTCTTCAGGAACGGTAAACTCATTACCCGAGATAGTCACAGGGTCTCCGCCTTCCACTCTCTTCCTGAATCCGGCAAAGGTATAGCCATAGCCTGGTGTTGCTTCCAGAGTCACGACATCACCCTCTCTGAATCTCGTACCAGTATTGACATGAGATGCTCCCTCAGAGGTGAGGGTAACGGTTACCTCACCTGCATTCTCTGGATTCTCATTAGGATAGGTCTCGGCATCGGCATTAGTTATCACATTTGTTGTCACCACGTTAGGCAGTACAGGATATGTCACGCTAAGATCTTTGAAGAATCCCCAAGGAGCACCCGAGCCAGCCTTCTCCACAATGATATCAAGAGTTGGAGATTCGCCCTCATAGGTAAAGGTGATGGTCTTGCCATTGTTCGTCACCGTTCCCTGATTACTAAGCACGGTCGCATCCTCCTCGCGCAGCTTCACTACGGCATGGTTGTCACCCGTGAAGCTTGTAGAGGTATGGTATAAGTCATCATTCTTGTCTGAAGCGTTGAGCGTAATGGTCATGC
>JBGURN010000023.1:0-14494 GCA_045131955.1 Bacteroidaceae bacterium | reverse complement strand
TGAGATCATGCTGCGCGCATGGGATGTCATGAACAACTCGTCGATCGTATATCTGGGATTCAAGGTGGTCAGTGACCTCAAACCCCGCTTTACTGTCGATGTCACCGCAAGCCCCGCCCGCGAGAGGACATCGTTCGTGATAACACATGACCGTCCGGGCACCGACACCAGCGTGACCATACAGGTGGCCTCATCGGACGGAACGGTACAGTGGGTAACCACATGCAGGGACAATACAGGTTCAGGCGTGACTGTCGTTGACTGGAACCTGAGCGGAAACTCCGGTCACCGCATGCAGCCCGGACTCTATATAGTAAGAGCCACAGTGAACAACGCAGGTGCCGCGTCATCGGCCTCTTGCAAGATGGTCATTGTGGGTCCGTGATACAATAAAAGCCATGATTCGTAGTTAATAATATGATGAAACGCAATATAGTAACAACAGTTGTCCTCATGGCCGGACTGCTCCTGTCTGCAGGGACATTGAAAGCTGAGAACAATAGCGCCAAGGCAATATTCAACCCGGTATATACCGGCGTGACATCGCTCACCATCGCTCCTGACTCACGTGCGGGCGCCATGGGTGACGTAGGTTGCGCCACTGATCCGTACATGGACAACAACAGCCAGTACTGGAATCCCTCCAAGTATCCTTTCACCAACTCACAGGCCGGTCTGTCGCTCTGCTACACGCCGTGGCTGCGCAAGCTGGTGAGTGACATAGACCTGGCTAACCTGACCGGATTCTACAAGCTCGATGACTACTCGGCCCTGAGTGCATCGCTCACCTATTTCTCACTGGGTGAGGTGATTGCCATAAGCGGCACGTCACAGGTCATAATACGTCCTTACGAGATGGCCATTGACTTTGACTACTCCCGTAAGCTCTCCGAGACCTTCTCGGCGGCTGTAGGTATGCGTTTCATCTATTCAGACCTGCAGTACACCTATGATGATGACGTGTTCCCCGGCAAGGCTTTCTCGGCCGATATCTCCATGTTCTACCAGAACTACATAGGAGTGGGCCGTCGTGACTGTCTGCTCGGCCTGGGACTGAACGCATCGAACATAGGTAGCAAGATATCATATGACGGCGGCCAGACCAACGAGTTCATACCGACCAACCTGCGTCTGGGCGCATCGCTCACCATCCCTATCGATGAGTACAACTCGTTCTCCATAAGTGCCGATGCCAACAAGCTGATGGTTCCCACTAAGCCTACCTATCGTCAGTTTATGAAAGAGCAGTACCCCAACGAGGATCCCAAGGACCTGAGTTTTACATCGGACTATATCAACTGGCTCTCAGCAACCGGATACAACGAGATGTCGCCCATTGCGGGCATATTCAAGTCATTCAGTGACGCTCCCGGCGGACTGGAGGAGGAGTTGCGTGAGATATACTGGGGCGTAGGTGCCGAGTACAACTACAACGACCAGTTCTTTTTGCGCGGCGGATATCATTACGAGAACGAATACAAGGGTAACCGCAAGTACTTTACCGTAGGTGCCGGTTTCCGCATGAACGTCTTCTCGCTCGATGCAGCCTACCTGCTGTCGACCGCTCAGAGCAACCCCCTGGACCAGACACTGCGTTTCACCCTGTCGTTCGATATGGACGGCCTTAAACAGATACTCGGAAGATGACAAACATACGCGTAGGTTACGGATTTGACGTTCACCGCCTGGTCGAGGGCCGTGAGCTCTGGATAGGCGGAATCAGGATTGAACATACACTCGGCCTTCTGGGCCACTCTGATGCCGATGTGCTCATCCACGCCATATGTGACGCCCTGCTGGGTGCCGCCACCCTGCGTGACATCGGATTCAACTTCCCCGACAATGACATGCAGTATAAGAATATTGACAGCAAGATCCTGCTTAAGAGGACCGTGGACCTGCTCGCCTCCAAGGGATGGCAGATTGTCAATGTCGATGCCACCGTCTGCGCCGAGCGTCCCAAGCTCAATCCCCACATCCCCGAGATGCAGCGTGTCATGGCTCAGGTCATGGGTGTAGACCCTGACAGGCTCTCAATCAAGGCCACTACCACCGAGAAACTGGGATTCACCGGCCGCGAGGAAGGCATCTCCGCCCACGCCGTCGCCCTCATCGAAAGGGCACAATAGGGTCGGTTCTATCTGTGGCCTTTGGGATAATCTTAATAATGTAAAAAAAACAAACGGGCACAGATAGAACCGTCCCTATTGTGCCCTTCAGAGATAGAGGTGAAGATCTGCGATTGTCCTGGCAACCGATGCCGGGACGATTTTGTTTATCGGTTCCCCGTTTTGGACCAGCTGGCGGATTTGGGTGGATGAGATGTCCAGGAGGGGGAGGTTGAGAAGGGTTACGCCATCCGGGATTGCGCCGGTGTCATAGCCTTTGCGGGGATATACGATAAGGCGGAAATTGCTCCGTATGTAATCCGAATCCCGCCAGTTGCCGAACTTGGCCCAGTTATCGGCCCCGATGGTGAGAATGAACTCACGGTCAGGATAGTCCGATGTAAGGCTCCTCAGCGTGTTGGCGGTGTAGGAGGGCTTGGGAAGACTGAATTCATAGTCCGATGCAGACACGTGCGGCAGATCCTTGACGGCCTCAGCCACCATCTCGTAGCGGATACGGTCGTCGAGCAGTTCCTGACCGGCTTTCCAGGGGTTGCAGGGAGTGATGAGAATCCACACCTCATCGGCCAGACCCTGCTCCAGCACGCTCTCCGCAATAGCCAGATGACCATTGTGCAGAGGGTTGAAGGTGCCCCCCAGCAATGCTGTCCTTACGGGCTTAGACATTAAGGAATGACTTGATGGTCGATAAAGCCTTCTGCTGCGCCTCTTCAAGGTCATCATTCACGATCACGACATCGAACTTAGGCGCGAAGGTGAGCTCGTAGCTGGCCTTGGCCACACGTTTGGCTATCATCTCGGCGCTGTCGGTGCCGCGTGTCTTGAGGCGGCGCTCCAGCTCCTCGACCGATGGGGGCTGTATGAACATGGAGAGAGCCTGGTCGCCAAAGTACTCCTTGATGTTGCAGCCGCCGGCTACATCGACATCAAAGACCACGTTCATGCCCTCGTCCAAACGCTTGTTGACCTGCTCCTTGAGAGTGCCGTAGAAACAGCCGGAATAGACCTCCTCATACTCCAGGAAATCACCTTTGGCAATGCGCTCGCGGAACTCATCGGCCGAAAGGAAGAAATACTCCACACCGTTCTTCTCGGTGCCGCGGGGCGCACGGCTGGTGGCCGATATGGAGAATACCATCTTAAGCTCGGGATGGGTCAGGAGCCAGTTCACGATGGTGGACTTTCCGGAGCCTGAAGGGGCTGAAAAAATCAGACATTTGCCGCGCATAATCACATCACGTTAAGAACCTGCTCCTTGATCTGCTCCAGCTCGTCTTTCATGCGGACCACGATGTTCTGCATCTCTGCCTGGTTGCTCTTGCTGCCCAGGGTGTTGATCTCGCGTCCCATCTCCTGGGCTATGAATCCCAGCTTCTTGCCTTGTCCGTGGCCCTCTTCAAGAGTCTTGATGAAGTAGTCCAGGTGGTTGCTCAGACGCTGTTTTTCCTCGCTTATGTCAAGCTTCTCTATGTAGAATATCATCTCCTGCTCAAAGCGGTTCTCGTCATAGTTGTTGCCTACGGTGTTCTGCATGGCGGTGCGTATGCGATCCTTGATCTTGGCTACGCGCTCCTGCTCGTAGGGCTCCACTGACTTGAGCAGGGCCGATATGTTCTGAATCTTCTCGCGGAATTTCTTCTCCAGAGCGGCGCCCTCAACCTTGCGGTACTCCACAAGTGCCTCAATGGCGGCGTCAACGGCCTTGGAAACAGACTCCCACTCCTCGTCCGATACCTCCTCCTGCTGGTTCGATGCAAGCACATCGGGCATGCGCAGTACGGTTGACAGTATGTCATCGTGTATCTGATATCGGGTGTTGGCTGTCATCAGTTCTATCTGTCTTAGGTAGTTCATGACAACGGCGGTGTTGATGACCTGAGCACCGGATGTGGCGGTCGAATCGATGTAAAGTGAGAAATCGACCTTACCGCGCTCCAGGGCAGCAGTAATGCGTGAGCGTATATCGAGTTCCTTGTCACGGTAGGCGGGGATTATCCTGGTCGATATATCCATGGCCTTGCTGTTGAGTGACTTGATCTCTATTATTACCTTCCTGTTTCCTGTCTCGGCTGTGGCCTTGCCATAGCCTGTCATTGACTGAATCATATTAGCTCTGTTTTTACCCTTTGAAAATACACTGCAAAAGTAGTGAATTCCCCTTAATATTATTATTTACAAAACAACCATTAACAGAAAATAGACCCCTGAAGCGGCTTTTCTTGTAGAAAGATTTCGTTAAATTTGCAGATTACATCAGGATTGAATCAGGGATGAGTGTAATAATGCACATAGAGTCAGCTACCGAGGGTTGCTCAGTGGCTGTAAGTGATGAGGGTCAGCTGGTCTTTGACAAGGCTGACCGTGAGGGACATAATAACGCCGTATCGCTTGGCGTGCTGGTGGATGAGGCTCTGTCTTTAGTCGACAGCCGCGGCCTTAAGCTTGATGCCGTCGCAGTGAGCGAGGGTCCTGGCTCCTATACCGGCCTGCGCATAGGCGTATCCATGGCCAAGGGCGTATGCTACGGACGTGGCATAAAGCTCCTGTCGGTCTCCACGCTCAAACTGCTCTGTGTCCAGCCGCTGCTCACTCTCGAACTCCCCGATGACGCGCTGCTCTGTCCTATGATCGATGCCCGCCGCATGGAGGTATATTCGGCCATCTACGACCGCGCCCTCAATGAGGTCCGCGAGATCCGTGCCGATATAGTCGATGCCGATACCTACCGCGAGTATCTGGATAAGCATGAGGTCTGGTTCATGGGTAACGGCTCCGCCAAATGCCGTGAGACCATCAACCACCCGAACGCCCACTTTATCGATGACATAGTACCCCAGGCCCGTTGGATGTTCCCTCTGGCCGAGCAGTCGTTTAACCGTGAGGAGTTCCGTGACGTGGCATACTTTGAGCCCTATTACCTGAAAGATTTTATAGCTGTAAAACCTAAAAAACTGGTTTGATGAACTACAATACCCAACGAGAGAAAATGCCGATGCCCGAGTACGGACGTGCCGTACAGGAGATGGTTGAGTACGCAGTGACAATCCCTGACCGTGCAGAACGTCAGCATTGCGCCAACACCATCATCAACATCATGGGCAGCATGTTCCCCACATTGCGCGACGTACCTGACTTTCAGGGCAAGCTGTGGGATCATCTGGCATTCATGTCGGATTACAAGCTCGATATAGACTATCCGTGTGAGATAACCCGCCTGGAGAAATCCAAGCAGGTCCCCGACCATATAGACTACCCCGCCGGTGACATACGTTACCGCCATTACGGACATATCCTGCCGTCACTGGTCAAGGTGGCCGTCTCCATGCCCGAGGGCCCGGAGCGCAGCCAGCTGGTACGTCTGCTTGCCGTCCAGATGAAAAAGGACCTCATGACCTGGAACAAGGAGATGGTAAGCGACGAGCGTATAGCCGATGACCTGGCTTATTTCTCCAACGGCCGTCTGAACCTGCAGCAGGGTGACCTGGATGTCACATTCGCACAGGCACCGCCCCAGCAGCGCGCCCAGCAGCACGGAAAGAAAAAGAACAAACGCAGATTCTGAGATACTATGCCGTCATTTCTGATTGAAGGAGGTCACAGACTGAAAGGGACCATCTGTCCGCAGGGCGCCAAGAACGAGGTCCTGCAGATCCTTTGTGCCGTACTGCTCACTTCGGATGAAGTGAAGGTAAGTAACGTTCCTGACATACTGGATGTAAGGAACCTCATAGACATGCTCTCCCAGCTGGGTGTAGATGTAAAGAACACCGCGCCGGGCTGCTGGACATTCAAGGCCGATAAGATTGACCGTGGGTATGCCGAGAGCATGGATTTCGTAACCAAAAGCGCCGGTCTGCGCGGATCGGTCATGCTTCTGGGACCTCTGCTCGCACGTCTGGGACATGCCACCGTGAGCAAACCCGGAGGCGACAAGATAGGACGCCGTCGCGTGGATACCCATATCAAGGGTTTCCAGGCCCTTGGCGCCACCTTCTCGCTGAATGAGGAGCGCGGTTATTACGAACTTAAGTCCAGTCACCTGAGGGGAACCTACATGTTGCTTGACGAGGCCTCAGTGACAGGTACCGCCAATATCATCATGGCCGCCGTCCTTGCCGAGGGCGATACCGTGATTTACAACGCCGCCTGCGAACCGTATGTACAGCAGTTGTGCCGTATGCTTGTCCGCATGGGTGCCCGCATCGAGGGCATCGGCAGTAACCGCCTTACCATCCACGGCGTAAAGGAACTTCACGGAACCACACATAAGGTGCTGCCCGATATGATTGAGGTGGGCAGTTTCATCGGTATGGCCGCCATGACACAGAGCGAACTTACCATCAAGGATGTATCCTACCAGAACCTGGGTATCATACCGGAGAGTTTCGCCCGTCTGGGAATCAGGATGGAACAGCGTGCCGATGACATATTCATCCCAGCACAGGAACACTATCAGATAGACTCTTTCATTGACGGCTCCATCATGACGCTGGCCGATGCCCCCTGGCCCGGACTCACCCCGGACCTGCTGAGCGTTCTGCTGGTGACTGCCACACAGGCCAAGGGCAGCGTGCTCATACATCAGAAAATGTTTGAGAGCCGCCTCTTCTTTGTGGATAACCTCATTGACATGGGTGCCCAGGTAATTCTCTGTGACCCGCACCGTGTGGTTGTGATAGGACATGACCGTCAGTTCCCGTTACAGGCCCGCCGTATGTCATCGCCCGATATACGTGCCGGTATAGCACTGCTTATTGCAGCCATGAGTGCCAACGGCACCAGCCGCATAGACAACATAGGACAGATTGACCGCGGATATCAGGATATCGACGGCCGTCTGAATGCGCTTGGCGCCAGGATAACCAGAGTGGATTGATATGATAAACAAGAACGAGGTAGTAAGGATAGGCACCATCACCAAGACGCACGGCGTTAACGGTGAGATGTCGCTTACCGTGCCGGCCACACTCGAGTGGACCGATGACCTGGACTGCCTCGTCTGCTCCATGGACGGCATACTGGTCCCCTTCTGGCTGGATTCCATAAGGGAAAAAAGCCGCACCACCGTGCTTGTCAAGTTCCAGGGTGTGGATGGCGTTGACGCCACCTCCCGATTCATGGGTGTTACGGTATACATGCCGGTCAGGTTCATAGCCGAGAGTGAGTCCGATGAACTCACCTGGAGCATGTTCATAGACTGGCAGGTCACTGATGAGACGGCCGGTCCCCTGGGAGTGATCACCGCTGTCGATGAGAGCACCCCCAACACTCTCTTTCTGGTTCGTGACGGAGGGCGTGAACGCATAATCCCGGCCAACGAGGAGTGGATAACCGGGGTCGACAAGAAAAAATGTACGTTAACCTATAAACTGCCCCAGGGGCTTGCAGAACTGTAATTTATGAAGAGCATACGTCAGAAACGCAAGGAGGTGGGACGCAAGAGCCTGCTGCGCAGGTTCACTTACCTTTACAGGCTGGTCGTCATAAATGAGGACGAGCAGCGCAGGGTGTTCAGGATGAAAATATCACATCTCATCCTCACGCTGACATTCCTCTTTGTTGCCGGACTCGGAGCATGGATAGGTATCGAGATATTCCGCAACTCCCCCAAGCAGAAAGGTATCACCATTGAGGACTACAGGATAAGACAGGCCATCGTTGACCAGGCACTCAGGGTAGACTCCCTGGAGCAGGTCTTTGAACTTCAGAACAGGTACATCACAAACCTTCAGGATATAATTGCCGGAACTGTATCGGTCGATACGGTATACTCGGTGGACTCGCTTGCCAGACAGCGCAGCGAACTCCTTATGGAGCGCTCTGAGCGAGAGGAGACGTTCATGCGTCAGTATGAGGAGGCTGAGCGTTACAACATAACCTCGCAGTCACAGCCGGTAAATGATGTTCGCAGCATAAGCATATTCCGCCCCACAGGAGGACTGGTATCCAAGAGCTACAACACCCTGGATCAGCATTGGGGTGTCGATATCGCCGCCAGCCCCAACCAGAGCGTGGTATCGGTACTTGACGGTACGGTGCTCATGTCCACTTACACATCGGATAACGGATACACCATCGTCGTGGTCCATCCCGGAGATCTGATATCGGTCTATAAACACTGTGAGTCATTGCTCAAGAAAACCGGTGACAGAGTCAAGCAGGGTGAGGTGGTGGCACTCGTGGGTCGTGGCAAGGACAGTTCCCTGCAGGGCTCGCATCTTCATTTTGAATTGTGGTATCAGGGTCAACCCCTCGATCCCGAAAAATATATTTTGTTCCAGTGAAACAGATAGCAATTTTAGGTTCCACAGGTTCTATAGGCCGACAGGCGCTTGATGTCATAGCTGCCAACCCTCAGGAGTATGAGGTTTATGCGCTGACAGCCAACAACAGTGTAGACCTGCTCATTGAGCAGGCGCTCCGTTTCAAGCCTGAGGCCGTGGTTATAGCCAATGAGCAGCACTACGGCAAACTCAAGGAGGCACTTGACGGACAGCCCATCAAGGTCTATGCAGGCTCCGATGCCATCAATCAGATAGTACAGGCGGATCCCATAGATATAGTATTGGCATCGATGGTAGGGTTTGCAGGACTCTGTCCCACCATAGAGGCCATTAAGGCCGGTAAGACCATTGCCCTTGCCAATAAGGAGACCATGGTGGTAGCCGGTGAGCTTGTAACCTCCCTGGCTCTTGAGTACAAGACTCCCATACTGCCTGTCGATTCAGAGCACTCGGCCATATTCCAGTGTCTGAGCGGCGAGACCATGAACCCTGTTGAGAAGATACTGCTTACGGCATCGGGCGGCCCGTTCCGCATCCTGGGTAAGGACCAGCTGGCCACCGTAACCAAGGCACAGGCACTCAAACATCCCAACTGGGATATGGGTGCCAAGATAACGATTGACTCAGCCTCCATGATGAACAAGGGATTCGAGGTGATTGAGGCCAAGTGGCTGTTCGGCGTTCCCTACAGCAAGATTCAGGTGGTAGTACATCCGCAGTCGGTGGTGCACTCCATGGTGCAGTTCGCCGACGGTGCCGTCAAGGCCCAGCTGGGAGCACCTGACATGCGTCTGCCCATACAATACGCCTTCTCTTATCCCCGCCGTCTCCAGGCCGATTTCCCCAGAGTGGATTTCACTACCCTGGGCACGCTGACCTTTGAGGAGCCTGACACCGACCGTTTCCGTAATCTGGCACTGGCCTACAAAGCCATTGAGCGCGGCGGTAACATGCCCTGTATCCTCAATGCGGCCAATGAGGTGTGCGTGGCTGCTTTCCTGCATGACCGTATCGGCTTCCTTGAGATGAGTGACGTGATTGAGGAGACCATGGAGCGCATACCGTTCCGCACCAAGTCGACACTCCAGGAGTATATTGAAACCGATGCCGAGTCACGTCGTGTAGCATCATCATTGATTAACTGAAAAAACTAATATTAGATATGTCATCATTCTGGATCCGTTTAATTCAACTTGTACTTTCTCTTACCATCCTTGTAGTCTTCCATGAGTTCGGACACTATCTGTTCTCACGTCTGTTCGGCGTGAGGGTCGATAAGTTCTATGCATTCTTCAACCCCCGTTTCTCGCTTGTAAGGATCAAGCGGGTGGACGGAAAGATAAGAGTCAAGTTCTTCAGCCCCAACGTACCTGACAGCTACACTGAGGAGAAACACTACAATTTTGAGGGTAAGGAGGAGATAACCTACAAACCCATAGACCTGGATACTCTCCCTGAGGGCGACTGGCGCCGTTCACCGGAGAACACCGAGTTCGGTGTGGGCTGGGTTCCTTTTGGCGGTTACTGCAAGATATCCGGTATGATTGACGAGTCCATGGACCTGGCAACCATGCAGCAGGATCCCCAGCCTTGGGAGTTCCGTACCAAGAAATCATGGCAGCGTCTGCTCATAATGGTGGGCGGCGTTCTGTTCAACCTTATACTGGCGTTCTTCATCTATTCCATGGTCCTCTTTACCTGGGGTGACAGCTACACTCCGGCACAGGGACTCAAGTACGGCATGGAGTTCAATGAACACGCCGAGTTTCTGGGATTCCGTGACGGTGATATCATAACCGCTACCGACGGCGTTCCCACCACCTCCTTTGACGGCGACCTTTATCGTGCCATAGCCAAGGCCAGCAAGGTGACGGTATTGCGTGACGGCAGCGAGATCGTACTTGACATGCCCCAGGAACTCTCTCTGTTTGATTTTACACGTGAGGTTCCGTTCGTATCCATACTCAGTCCCATGACCGTGGACAGCGTGATAAATTCAGCTGAGTCAGGTGCCGCCCAGGCGGGCCTCATGGCAGGTGATACCATCCTGACCGTGAACGGACTCTATGCAGCCACATGGACATCGTTCCAGGTGGTACTGGCCGATATGCGTCAGCGTGCCGAGAACAGTTATGTGGACCGCAACCTGGAGATGGTGATAGGACGTCCCGGAACAGGACGTGATACTCTCACGGTCACTGCCGATGCCGCTTTCCGTATAGGCATTTACCATTTCTCAAACGAGTACGAGCCTGTAAGACTTGAATACGGATTCCTGAGTTCCATACCTGCCGGCATAAAATACGGATGGAGCACTCTTAAGAGCTATGTAGGTGATTTCCGTTATGTGTTCACCAAGGAGGGAGCCAAGAGTCTGGGCGGTTTCGGAACTATCGGAAGCATATTCCCCGAGAAATGGAACTGGCACGCATTCTGGCTTATGACTGCGTTCCTGTCAATCATACTTGCTTTCATGAATATCCTGCCTATCCCCGCACTTGACGGCGGATATGTGCTGTTCCTTCTCATTGAGGTTCTTACCGGCAAGAAACCGGGTGACAAGTTCCTTGAGGTGGCCAACACCATTGGCATGATAATTCTGTTTGGACTGCTTATATACGCAAACCTTAATGATGTGATACGCCTGTTCTGATGGGAAAGAATCGTGAGACATTCGGCAGCCGTATGGGTATGCTCCTGGCCATGGCAGGTTCTGCCATAGGTCTGGGTAACATATGGCGTTTCCCCTATACCCTGGGAGAGAACGGAGGAGCCGCTTTCCTCCTGCTTTATGTCCTCATGCTGGTATTCATCTGCCTGCCGGTCATGATATCGGAGTATCTTTTGGGCCGACGCGGCGAATCAAACCCCTTCAGGACTTTCCGCAATCTGGCTCCGGGCTCCAAGTGGTACTGGATAGGATTCGTGGCTGTGCTTGCATCGGGCTGCATACTCTCGTTCTATTGTGTAGTGGGAGGATGGTCACTCAAATATCTTACCAATGCAGTCACCGGCTCACTCATGTCATACGGAGCTGATTATGGCGATTATTTCCAGGCATTCATAAGCAATCCGTGGAAACCGCTGCTCTATACCATGCTGTTCCTGGGACTGACCGGTCTCATCATAGCGCTGGGCGTTCGCAAGGGTATAGAACGAATGTCCAAGATCATGATAGGTGTGCTGTTCGTCATCATTGTGCTTGTGGTAATCCGTTCACTTACACTTCCGGGTGCACTGGAGGGTGTCAAATATATGTTCGTGCCTGATTTCAGCAAGGTCACGGCACAGACGTGCATAGCCGCTATGGGACAGGCTTTCTTCTCGCTCAGCATAGGTTGCGGATGCATACTCACCTACGCCTCTTATGTAGACAAGAAAGAGAATATTGCAGGTTCTGCAGGCTGGATAGCCTTCTTTGATACAGGCTTTGCGGTTATTGCCGGACTGGCCATCATCCCTGCAGTCTATGCCATAGCCCTTATGAACGGGGCGGAGCCCAATGTGGATGCCGGTCCCGGGTTGGTATTCATAACCCTGCCCGGTGTATTCAAGGCCATGCCTCTGGGTGGAGTAGCTGCACTCCTGTTCTTTACGGCCCTGCTTCTTGCCGCCATCACATCGGCCATATCACTTATGGAGGTGGTAGTGGCGTTCATAATAGAGGAGCTGCACAAGTCCAGAGCCGTAGCTGTAGTGCTCTGTTTCATCCTGTGCGGAGTGGTGGGTATGTTCTGCTCGCTCTCGTTCGGACCGCTCAAGGAGATGTCACTGTTCGGACTGAGTGTGTTTGACTTCTTTGACTACATAACATCAAACATAATGCTTCCGGTAGGCGGTCTGTTGCTTGCTGTGTTTGCTGGCTGGAAACTCAAGAAGGCAAACTATATGGACGAACTTACCAACGGCGGAACTCTGGGAATTCCCCGCTGGCTTGCCTTGACCGTATTCTATCTGGTCAAGTTCGTAGCTCCTATAGCTATCTCAGTTATTTTCCTGAATTGTATCCTGGGCTGATCCGTCCTTTATCTTGGAACGGATGAACATAAGGTGGCGTTCAGCTTCGTCACGCAGGTTCTTATGCTCTGTAAGGGTGAGCAGTATCTGTGAGAGGTCGTAGAGCTTGGCTATGGCATAGCGGTCATCCTTAGTCATCTTGAGATTGCGGTAAACGGGACGGCTGCTGTCAGGACCGGTCTTGCGGTATAGGGTGTAGGTTATGTCGGCATCCTTGTTGGCGCTTATGAATGCGGCGGCACCGCCGTCATTGCCGTTTATGAAACTCAGACGCTCGTAACATACTCCCAGGTCGGTGAACTCATGACGGTCACGGGATTCAGGCGTGTCAACATATTTCTCACCGACTGAAAGCTTTAACCAGTCATGATGTATATAAGAACTGCCACGGTAGCTCGATACAAGGGTCATGCGTCCCAGCTCATCAACACTGGCGCGAATATAGGTGCGGTCTATGTTGCGGGTAACAGCCTGGCTCTTAATGGTGTAAAGGCCCAGGTCCTGATATTGCTCGTCTTTCTCGAATACATAGTCACCCTTGATCTTCTCAAAAGCCTCTGTAATAAGAGCTATGATGCTGTCCTCATACTCTATGGTACGCATTTGCTCAGCCTCCTCAACCTGCTGCATGAGTCTGATACCCTGTCTGCGGGTCTCGAAAGCCTTGGGGTAGAGTATGCGAATGCTGTCTATCTCCTGTTTTGCAATATTGAACTTTCCCATGCTGAAAGCCTCCTTGGCATTGTCAAGGTGCTTTCCAGCCAGTTTCTCTATGTTCTCGCCGCAGGAGACAGTAATTACTGCCAATGCGAATAAAGCAAGTACCTTTTTCATCTTATTTGATAATAATCTGTGCAAAAGTACTTACTTTTCGCTTAATTATAAAAGCATAGCCTCTTTCTCAACGGAACAGTTTCTTTTCCGTGAGGACCTTACCGTTACTTAATCGTTTAACTACGATTGTCAATCCTGATGGATTCTCAACCTCTTTACCAGATAGCGTATAATACTTTGTGCTTTGTATTTCTACAATTTCCGTTGTGCTTGTTGGCCATGATGCGGCTGGAGACTGGATGGTAGGATATACGTCATCAAAATAACCAGTCTCATACAACCCCTGCAGGACCTTAAAGATATCGGCATTCTTAGAGGCTTGGAACATTATGGACGAACCTTCTTGAGCCGTTACAGACAATCCGAAGGTGTTGCATATGTTGTCAATAGGAATATCTTGCCCGTTCTTAACAATGCAGCGGATATCTTCCAGGAACCACTTCTCGGCGCTTTCAAGATAGGGGTAAATTAGAGCACTCTGATATTCCTCTGTCGAAACGTAAATGCGTCTTGCCAACTTAATTCCATCATCCTGGAGTATCCGTTCTATGGTTTTGTCAATCAACGAATCCTCTACAATAACCTTACATTCATTGTTATCGAACCAGTTCACCTCATATTGGGCGTCAATAAGTCTATCCAATACAGAAATTATATAATCGTGGGTAATATCTGTATTTCCCTGTATAAAGAACCTGCCCTGAATTTCATAATAATATATTCTTGATTCTCCTGAGTAGTAAAAGAAGCTGTCAGATTTGTTGACTTTCGAACCAGACACGTTGCTTGTGTCCATATCCTTACCTACCCCAATGCGATGGGTTTCAATGCTACTAATGTAGCCGGTCGCCAGTAGTTTATGGGCAATGTCAAAAAAGTCAGCATTCTTGGGTAGAATGTATTTTACATTGACTCTTTCCTGTATCTCATATGTTAATCCCAGTACCTGACATATACTGTCATTGGGAACCAGTTCGGGATGTCCAAATTCTTTAGGGTAGCCCGTAATATAGTCCATGAAACCGATGGCATTCCTCATCAAGAGTGGATCATTGCAGATTCTTACATCGGTTAAAGCATTTTGATTAAGAAATGCAATGTAGTTGTCATAATATTCCTTTGAGGCGTAGATTCTACGTGCCGTTATGACTGCACCATCATTGATAAGTCCGGCAATAATAGATCCAATCTGTTCTTCGTCTACGATTACTCTGCAAAAATCATATTGGT
>JBGURN010000022.1:0-15583 GCA_045131955.1 Bacteroidaceae bacterium | reverse complement strand
GTGCCATATGACCAGAGCCCACTCCTTTATGCTGTAGTGATGTCTCAGCCCTCCGGCATAGACCATAAAGAGAGGTTTCTCAAGCATAAACAGCAGGACCGCACCGAAATAGTGGATGAACAGTGTGGTCAGTCTGCCTTTATTGTTTACGTTGCTCTCCATCAGCTTGTCATTTACGGCCAAAATCGGCGGGAATCTCACCCCACTTCTTTGTATCCCATTTGATGATCACGTTCCTGTAGGTATTCTCCCTGAGCCACCGCTCGGCACTCTCTATCCTTTGGAACACGGCCTCGGTCTCCGGGGTACGTTCCAGTTTGGTGCGACACTTCTTAAGACGTACCCAGTCAATGGCGTTGCGACTGTCGCTGTAGAGCGGCCAGTCAAGACCGCGGCTCTTGTAGAGTGCAAGGGCATGGACTATTGCAAGGAACTCGCCTATGTTGTTGGTTCCCGTTATGGGACCGAAATGGAATTTCTCCTCCATGTCACCCAGATAGACCGCGCGGTACTCCATAGGGCCGGGATTTCCGCTGCAGGCGGCATCGACTGCCAAAGCCTGAAGGCATACCTCAGGCGGCAGGGGTTTGGGTTGTTTCTTTCGGCCGCCGGCGGTTGCGGGAGCCTTCTTTTCTATAAAGTTCTCGGGAGGCATGTTAATGGCATTCTCCGCCTCCTCTCTTGAGTCAAAAGCTTTGTATACGGCACCTTTCCATCCTTCTACCTGCTGTTTGCATGCCTCCCAGGAGTCATAGACTCCGGGATTCAGACCTATCCAGACTACGTAATACTTTTGTGCCATGTCGCAAATATAATCAAATCTAGCTATCGCTGACAGGGGACGGTTCTATCTGTGCCCTCTCGAGGGCACAGATAGAACCGTCCCCAACTAGCACTCGCCAAGTTTATCAAAGCTTCAATCTTTACATCCTTTCCGGGAGTTCGATGCCCAACAGGCCGGTGCCGAGCTTGAGGATCTTTCCGACGTTCTGGGCCAGAACAAGACGGAACATCTTTAGAACGCGGCTGGGTTCGTGCATGATGCTGAAATCATGATAGAACTGGTTGAACTCCTTGGCCAGGTCGTAGCAGTAGTTGGCAATGACTGACGGGTTGTAGTCATCGGCAGCCTGACGTACCACATCCTGGAAACCGTTGAGCATCTGAATGAGTCCGATCTCCTTCTCCGATATCTGTGAGTTGTCATCGGAATAGAGACGTGTATCGAGTTTGATTCCCTCATCGGCAGCCTTACGCATGATCGAGCGGATACGTGCGTAGGTGTACTGTATGAAAGGACCTGTATTGCCGTTGAAATCGATGGATTCCTTAGGATTGAATGTCATGTTCTTGCGGGCATCGACCTTAAGGATAAAGTACTTGAGGGCGCCCAGACCTACTACGCGCATGATCTCATCGGTCTCCTCCTTGCTCAGACCGTCAAGCTTGCCCAGCTCGGCAGATGTGGCACGTGCGGTATCGATCATCTCGTCCATCAGGTCGTCGGCATCGACAACGGTACCCTCGCGGCTCTTCATCTTACCCTCGGGGAGCTCCACCATACCGTATGAGAAGTGTACCAGATCCTTACCCCACTTGAAACCGAGACGGTCCAGAAGAATGGAGAGAACCTGGAAGTGGTAGTTCTGCTCGTTTCCGACTACGTAAATCATACGGTCAATCGGGAAATCACGGAAACGGAGCTGAGCGGTACCTATATCCTGAGTCATGTAGACCGATGTACCGTCACTGCGCAGGAGCAGTTTCTGATCCAGTCCGTTCTCAGTCAGGTCAGCCCAGACGGAGCCGTCCTCCTTACGGAAGAACAGACCTTTCTCAAGACCCTCCATGACGGTTTTCTTACCTTCAAGATAGGTCTGTGACTCGTAGTATATTTTGTCAAAGCTTACGCCCAGACGACGGTATGTCTCATCAAAACCGGCATATACCCAGTTGTTCATACGCTCCCAAAGGGCACGTACCTCGGGGTCACCTGCCTCCCACTTGACCAGCATGGCATGAGCCTCCTGCATGAGAGGTGACTCCTTCTCAGCCTTGGCCTTGGCCTCCTCCTGTGCCTTCTCGTCAAGCTCTGCATAATTAGCCGGAAGCAGACTCTTGACCTCGGCGCGGAAGTGCTTATCGAACTCGACATAGTAGTCACCGATCAGGTGATCGCCCTTTTTACCGGTGGATTCGGGTGTTGCGCCGTTACCCCACTTGAGCCATGCCAGCATGGACTTGCATATGTGTATGCCACGGTCGTTGACGATATTGGTCTTGACAACCTTGTAGCCGTTGGCAGCCATGATGTTGGAGAGTGCGCCGCCAAGCAGGTTGTTACGCACATGTCCGAGATGGAGAGGTTTGTTGGTGTTGGGGCTGGAATACTCGATCATGACCAGCGGGGAGTCAGCCGCTGCCTTGCGGAAACCGAACTCCGGGTCATTGTTTATACCGTTGAGCATATCGACCCAAGCTGTCGTTGAGATGGTCAGGTTAAGGAAACCCTTGATCACATTGTATGAACTTATCTCGTCAACTTTGTCTCTAAGCCATGTTCCTATCTCGCCAGCGGTCTGCTCGGGACCCTTACGGGACATCTTGAGGTAAGGGAACACCACAATCGTGAGATGTCCCTCGAATTCACGCTTAGTCTTCTGCACCTGGACCGATGAGGCCTCTATCTCCTGACCGTAAAGTGCCTTTATGGCCAGAACGGTCTTCTCTGCTACCAAAGTCTCTATTTTCATATAATTGCTTTATGGACCGCAAAGTTACTGAAAAAATGGCTACTTTTGCGGCTCACTACTCATTAGTTTATATTTAGATTATGAATAAACTCCCACCGGTTACAAAGAACCTGCTCATCATCAACGTCCTCTGCTGGATGGCGACCATGGCGCTGACCAAATACGGCATAGACCTGCATAAGCTTCTGGGCCTGCATTTTGTGCTTGCGCCGGGATTCAGGATATGGCAGCTCGTCACTTACCTGTTCCTTCATGAGGGGTTCCAGCATATATTCTTCAATATGTTCGCCGTATGGATGTTCGGCCGTATCATGGAGTTCCAATGGGGTTCAAAAAAGTTCCTCATATTCTACCTCATCTGCGGAATAGGCGCCGGCCTGACACAGGAACTCTGCCAGTTCGTACACTGGGCACTCGTTTACTCGCGTTATGAGGTCGTGGCAATAGGAAACGGTCTTACAATCCCCATGGCACAGTACCTGGACCAGATACTCACCGTAGGTGCATCGGGTGCCGTATACGGAATATTGCTGGGATACGGAATGACATTCCCCGACAACCAGCTCTTTATCATACCGTTCCCGTTCCCCATCAAGGCCAAGTGGCTGGTGATAGGATACGTGGTACTGGAACTTGCTCTGGGACTTAGAAACAGCGTGGCCGATAACGTGGCCCACTTTGCACATCTGGGCGGCATGCTGGCCGGATTCCTGGTCATGCTCTACTGGAAACACAAGGAGCGTAAGGACAATCATATCAAATTCACCTGGTAATGAACCTCTTTGACGAGCTAAAGTTGAAATTCCGCACGGGCGATATCGTAACCCGCCTGGTGCTGATTAACTGCGGGGTGTTTGTAGTATCCCTGCTGCTCGATATCATATTCACCCTGTTCTCATACGGAGAGGACAAGCTGGCCTATACCATGCTCAATTTCCCCTGGGATCCCGTAGTGCTCATGCATAAGCCGTGGGCAGTAGTCACATCGCTGTTCACCAGCTGGGGACTGTGGCATCTGCTGTTCAACATGATGGTGCTCTACTGGCTGGGAGGCATATTCCTGAAGTTCTTCACTTCAAGTAACATGAGAGGCCTCTACATAATGGGCGGACTGTCAGGAATGCTCGTTTTCATCGGTATTTTCCTGCTGTTTCCATCGGTCGATACCAAGGAATGGACCGGCAATATGCCGTTATGTTCCGTATGCATACTGGCTTTCAGCACGGCCATGGCTTTCCGTGCCCCTGACTACACCGAGCCTATCCCTCTCATCGGGCCGGTCAAGCTCAAGTACATCGTTATAGCATTGGCCATCATTGATGCCGCCATGCTCCCTCACACCAGCCCCGCATCGGATGCAGCACATCTGGGCGCCGCTTTCACCGGATGGGCTTTCAATTCCATGCTCCGCAAAGGCAAGGATATTACAGCCCCCGTCACTGCCATCGCCGTATGGCTGGATAAGATAGCAACCAGGAACAGGCTTTCATGAAACTCATAGGGAAACTGATAGCATACCCTGTGCTGGCAGTCAACATACTGGTCTCGGCACTGCTCATATTCAGCTGCTACGGCTCGCTTCCGGCTCCCATAGGAAGACTGCCTTTCGCTTCACTCTCCGGCCTGGCGTTCCCCATGCTGTTCGGTCTTGACATACTGTTTCTGTTTATGTGGCTGTTCACATGGAAGAAAGGAGCGCTTGTATCGGTCATAACCCTGCTTATCTGCCTGTCGCCCATACTCAGGTATTTCCCTATCCACCCCCTCAAGGCCGGGAAGGTTGAGCAGCCGTACATCACGGTAATGACCTACAACACTGAAGGATTGGGTATAGATGACAACTTTGACCGCACGACCAACAATCCGGTGCTACAGTTCATACTGGAGCAGGATGCCGATATCGTGCTGCTTCAGGAGGCCCCCAAGGATGTGCTGACCAAGGCGTCAAAAGATTCTGAAATCAAGAAAAAGTACCCCTACATAACCATTCCAAACGATATCACGTCAGGATGCTGTCTCTCCAAGTACAAGATCCTGAACAAGGAGGTCATAAAGTTTGAGAACTCATCGAACAGCGGACTCTATCTGAGGGTACTTGCCGGCAAGGACACCATTGCAGTCTACAACTGCCACCTGGAGTCAAACAGACTGCAGGAAAAGGAGATATCGGAATACTACAGGTTCATTGAGCACCCCACCGACAACAGCCATTATGAAGGCTCCAAGAAACTGCTCAAGAAACTGCTGCAGTCTACTTCACTGCGCGCCGGACAGGCCTCCATGATTGCTGAGAGAGCCAAGGCCGACAAGTCGCGTTACGTGATCGTATGCGGTGACTTTAACGACACCCCGCTCTCCTACTCGCACCACCAGTTCAATCTCTTTATGACCGATGCATACGCCGTATCGGGCAACGGTGCCGGCCATACATACCATGAACACAGACTCTACTACAGGATAGACCACATATTCTGCAGCAGGAATATCACACCGCTCCACACATGGGTGGACCGCTCCCAGAAGGACAGCGACCACTATCCCGTAATAAGCAGACTGAGACTTGAGTGACGGCTCACTCCAGACGGATTACAAAGTCCAGGCTGTGAGGTTCCTTGGCCGACGGGATGTACTGCGGCTCTGTATTTGCTCCCCAGGCATCGTTTCCGCCCACACCGATTATCTCCTTGTCGATGTTGATGTTCAGATAATCACGTTCTGGCAGTTCATATCCGTGACGCGCATTCTCCAGATCCTCCTCGGAGTAATTCCAGATTCTCAGATTGAACGGCTCGGATGACATTACACTCATTAAAATTGGGCCATATGCCTTAATCCTCTTATTGAAATAATCATAAGTAAGACTGAATGACTTGCAGTCACTGCGGTTGGAGTTATCCTGAGGATAGACATAATCAACCATGTACTCACTTACAGGCATAGTATATTTCCCGAACAAAGCGCCGTTTTTTCGGTCCGGATAGTTCTCCCACGGTCCACGACCTGTCCAACTGACTATCTCAAATAACGAAGAAGGTACTCTCATCCTCATACCAAACCTGGGCAGAGACTCAACCTTAACCTCATCCGGATCATAATAAAGTGAGACTCTGACCTCATTCTCACTGAACTCATAGCATAAAGTGACCAGGGCACCTACAGGGGTCTTGAAATCATATCTTATCTGAGTGTATTTATTACCACCAAGTTTTACGGTTCGTACCTCGGAGCTTATAACCTCTCTTTCCGATCCTGCATTACGCCAAACGCCCATTGTACGGGCATAATCATTACGTAGCTGATTGTCATTGGCAGGTTTCCAGAAATCGGGTTCAAGAGGGCCGGCAAGGTATTCTTTTTCTCTCCATTTAATGGAAGTCAAAGCGCCCATGGAGTCAACTGAGAAAGTACTATTTCCACATGAAATCACGTAACCGTTGCCGTCAGGAGCAGGTTGAACACCTTTATTGCGTCTCAGTTTCTTATAACTTCCGTTATCCCACCACGACGTTACGGTTTTATTCGTTTCACTGTTTCCAAACTGTACATCGGTGAATTGGTCATAGGCCACCACATAACCTGCATCAGCCCACAACTCAGGTTCTTTCAAGGTAGCAAAGACCTGAACTGCAGGATTATGGTATTGAGCCATTGACCGATATTTGAAATCCTCCTGCGGATACAGAGGAATTTTTATCAAACCATTATCATCAGGACAAAGGCCACTCAATTCTATGTCATCAACGATATCATAGAAATACCTGACCTTGTAGAGATACTCATCCAACCCGGTGAAATAATCCAGATTGGACACTTTGACAACCATCGTATCATTAACTGTTTCCACCAGCTCAAAATGCAGGGGCTGGTAGACGTGCTTGACCTCATAGTAGTGGGGATGCGGGGTGCGGTCGGGGGCAAGCAGACCGTTTATCACGAAATTGCCGTCATTGGGCATATCGCCAAAGTCGCCTCCGTAAGCCCAGAACTCACCGTTTTCAAGAGCCAACCCGCTACCCTTATAACTCAGCTTTGAACCGTTTACAGGTTTGGCTATTCCCTGGTCCACAAAGTCCCAGATGGCAGCTCCTGCTATACTGGGATCGGAATAAATCACGTCCCAATACTCGGTAAGATTACCGCCTGAGTTGCCCATCATATGGGCATACTCACGCATAATGAAAGGACGGTCGCTAACCCTCTCTGCCATTTGTTTAAGGCGTGAGGGTGAAAGGTAGCTGTCATCATACAGGTACGATACCGACAGGTCTGTGTCACTGAACACCAGGCGTGTGGAGTCCAGTTCATCAACCTTGGCACGCATGGCCCGCATGTTCATGCCTGCGCCGCCCTCATTGCCAAGTGACCAGAAGAGTATGGACGGGTGGTTAATATCCCTTTTCACCAGTGATTCGGCACGGTCCACATGCGCTTTCATCCACTGCGGGTCATTACCCATCTGGCGGTTGCGCAGTCCGAATCCGTGTGACTCCTGGTTGGCTTCATCCATCACATAGATTCCGTATCGGTCACAAAGTTCGTAAAGCAACGGTGAATCGGGGTAATGTGATGTGCGGAGCATGTTGATATTGGCCTGTTTCATGAGTTTTACGTCAAGCTCGGTAGTCTCAGCATCCACATAATGGCCGGTACGCGGATGATGGTCATGACGGTTAACGCCGCGCAGCTTGACCGGTTTGTCATTTATGTACATTACCTCACCCCGGGTCTCGATTCGGCGTACACCCGTGTTCTGGGTAAAGCTCTCAACAACCGAACCATCGGCATCGATCAACTCTATGAAACACTCATAAAGATGCGGTTTCTCCGCCGACCACAGCAAAGGCTTTTCTACGAATCCTTCCATGCTCAAGAGTAGCGTATCACCTGAATCAACGGCCCCGACGGGACCTACCAGTATCTGATTTACGGCCTTTCCATCGGTATTTTTACCGGATAGGGTCAACCTCACGTTCATGTCATCGGCTCTCTTGGAGCCCTTATTGACCAGTTCCACCTGAGCATACAGGGCGGCACTCGTGAAATCAGCCGACGGTATGAGTGAGATCCTGTAATCGGAGATATGCTGTAGGGGACGTTTCCACAGCTTGACCGGGCGGAATATGCCGCTCAAACGCCAGAAATCCTGGTCTTCAAGATAGGAACCGTCACACCAGCGATACACCTCGACAGCCAGACGGTTCACTCCCTCCTTCAGGAACGGAGTCACATCAAACTCGGCCGGTGACATGCTGTTCTGACTGTAGCCCGCCTTCTGTCCGTTAACCCAGACATAGAATGCCGAACTGACACCCTCAAACTCCAGGATCCAATCGTTTGAACTGATATCGGATGCCTCAAAGTCCGTGACATAACTGCCCACGGGATTGCGGGCCTCAAATGCGGTCCAGCTGCGGTCCGGGATTCCGGTAACACGTGGCTGGTCACGGCGGAACGGGTATCGGGAGTTGGTATAGATGGGAGTACCGAATCCCTGCATCTGCCAGTCACAGGGAACATGTATGTCATCCCAGCCGCTTGCGTCATAATCGGCCCCGAAGAAATCGACCGGACGGCTGTCGGGATCGGGCGACCAGCGGAACTTCCAGGTTCCGTCCAGATATGTGATCTGCGGATTGGTACTGTGAGTCGAAGGATTGCCCAGCGTTACGTGGTACGGGAGTTTGTTGATACTCAGCACTTGGGGATTCTCCCAGTCGGGAAGATTCTGCGCGGTCAGTTGAAGTGTCGCAACAAGGAACAGGACGGACAGGCGTATTCTCATAAATCTTAGCTAATGGTTCTTTCGCGAAAATACAAGAAAAGATATTAGGACAGTAGGGCAGACCAAAAATTTACCTATATTTGCACCTTTGAAATTTTACGTACACGTTTTTAACACGCCGCGCGCACAAAATATTAATAACTAAATAAAATTATGCAGAACAAAGGTTTCGTAAAGATTTTTGCGATAGCGCTGACAGTAATCTGTCTGTTCTATCTCTCCTTTACATTCAAGACCCGCAGCATTGAAAGACATGCTGCCCAGAGCCAGGATGAGCAGGCCTATCTCGACTCTGTGATGAACAAAAAGGTCTGGCTGGGTATTTATTCATACAGAGAGTGCCGTGAGATGCAGATCGGCCTCGGTCTGGACCTCAAGGGCGGTATGAACGTCATTCTGGAGGTATCAATACCCGATGTAGTAAAAGCTCTGGCCAACAACAGCCAGGATCCTGAATTCGTTGAGACTCTGGCAGCAGCCAAGAAGGTTTCAGTAAGCAGTCAGGAAAACTTCGTTGACATCTTTGCTAGAGAGTATGCAAGGATCGCAGGCGCCGATGCCAAGCTCAGCAAGTTCTTCGCTACATCAAACCTGAAAGAGAAAATCAACTCACAGACCTCAAACGAGGAGTGCATATCAGTTCTTAAGACTGAGGTTAACAACGCAGTAAGCAACTCATTCCTGGTTCTCCGTGCCCGTATCGACCGTTTCGGTGTAGCACAGCCCAACATCCAGGAGCTTGCCGGCAAGCAGGGCCGTATCATGGTCGAGCTCCCCGGCATCAAGGAGCCTGAGCGTGTACGTAAGCTCCTCCAGGGTTCAGCCAACCTCGAGTTCTGGGAGACCTACAAGTACTCAGAGATTCAGGATGTCCTGACACGCATTGACAGCCGTCTGGCCCTTAACTATGCCGATGAGAGCGCCGATGAGGCCGAGGAGGCAGTTGAGGAGACCGCAGCCCAGACCGATGAGCTTGACCTGACAACCAATGACGAGGCTGCCAAGAGCACCAAGGCTCAGATCGAGGCTGCCCGCAAGAGAAATCCTCTTCTGGCACGTCTGCAGCCCTACGGTTATGCTGACAGCTGGGTAGCAGGTATCGCTGTTTATTCCGATACTGCCGAGATCAACCGCATGCTCGCCAGCCCCGAGGCTAAGCAGTACATTCCCCGTGACCTCAAGTTCATGTGGGGTGTAAAGCCCATGGACGGCACCGAGCAGATATTTGAGCTCTACTGCATCAAGAGCGACAACAAGAACGGTCAGGCTGACCTTTCAGGTGATGTCGTAGTTGATTCCAAGGCTGACTTTGACCAGCACGGAAATCCCGTAGTAAGCATGGCCATGAACACCGAGGGTGCACGCCGCTGGGCTACCCTGACCAAGCAGAACATCGGTCGTGGTGTTGCCATCGTACTTGACGGTTATGTATACAGCGCTCCCCGCGTGAACGACGAGATCACCGGCGGACGTTCAGAGATATCAGGTAACTTTACCGTTGAGGATACTCAGGACCTTGCCAACGTGCTCAAGTCAGGTAAGATGCCTGCTCCCGCCAAGATCGTTCAGGAGGACATCGTTGGTCCTTCACTCGGTCAGGAGTCAATCCAGAAGGGATTCACCTCATTCATCATAGCATTCATCATCCTGATGATCTATATGTGCGTCATCTACGGATTCGTTCCAGGTATGGTCGCCAACGGAGCCCTGCTGCTCAACTTCTTCTTCACACTCGGTATCCTCACCTCATTCCAGGCTGCTCTGACCATGTCAGGTATCGCAGGTATCGTTCTTACCCTGGGTATGGCGGTCGATGCCAACGTGCTTATCTACGAGCGTACCAAGGAGGAGCTCAAGGGTGGCAAGAGCGTTCAGTCAGCTCTCACAGACGGTTACAAGAACGCCTTCTCAGCTATCTTTGACTCTAACTTCACATCAATCATAACAGGTATCATCCTGTTCAACTTCGGTACAGGTCCTATCCGCGGATTCGCTACCACACTGATCATCGGTATCATCTGCTCATTCTTTACCGCTGTGTTCCTGACACGTATCGTTTACGAGCACTTCCTCGGTAAGGGTAAGCTCCAGGATCTGACATTCAGCACCGGCTTCTCAAAGAACATGATGCAGAACACTGCCTTCAAGTTCATGGAGAACGCCAAGAAGTCATTCTCTGTATTCGGTATCATCGCTATCATCTGCATCGCCTCTCTGGCTATCCGCGGACTCAGCAAGAGTATCGACTTTACAGGTGGCCGTAACTTCGTCGTTCAGTTCGAGGAGGCAGTTGAGCCTGAGGAGGTTCGCGAGATCCTGCAGGGTGTTATCACTGAGGATAACGTACAGGCTATCGCACTGGGTACCGATCACAAGACCATCCGTATCTCTACCAACTACCGTATCGATGAGGAGTCAGAGACAGTAGATACCGAGATTGAGGAGTTCCTCTACAACTCACTCAAGAACGCCGGCAAGCTCAGCTCAAACCTGACACTTGCTACATTCATCGATCGTGAGAACCGTGACGGCGGCTCAATCATCAGCTCACAGAAGGTTGGTCCTTCAATCGCCGAGGATATCACACGCGGTGCCATCATCTCAGTGATCCTGGCTCTCCTGGCCATCTTCATCTACATCCTGATCCGTTTCCGCAACGTAGCATACTCAGTAGGTGCCATATTCGCCCTGTTCTTTGATACACTTATAATAATAGGTATGTATTCACTGTGCTGGGGCTGGATGCCGTTCTCGCTTGAGATCGACCAGACATTCATCGGTGCCGTGCTGACAGCTATCGGTTACTCAATCAACGATAAGGTGGTTATTTTTGACCGTATCCGTGAGTTCACCGGTCTCTATCCCAAGCGCAACCGCAAGACTCTGTTCGATGACGCCCTGAACACCACACTGGCCCGTACCATCAACACATCAGTAAGTACTCTGATCGTGCTGCTGGCCATCTTCTTCCTGGGCGGTGACAGCATCCGCAGCTTTGCATTCGCAATGATCCTGGGTGTTGTATTCGGCACATGCTCATCACTGTTCGTAGCTGCTCCTACAGCCTACCTGGTTATGAAGAAGACCAAGAAGGAGAAGGAGGAGATCGCAGCCGAGAAGGCATAAGAGATCATTAATCGATAAGAGAACCGGGGTCCCGCACAGGGCTCCGGTTCTTTTTTTCAGTAAAGATATTTTTACATATCCGTAAAAAACCACGATATTTGCAGTAACCTAATCACTAGTCACATGATAAAGAGACTGATTTCAGTAGTCATATCGGCATTATGTTTCATGCCGATGTTTGCGCAAAAGGCAAACACAGATTCCATCAAGGCAGAGATGGACAAGATAGAACTCACCAACCCCGCCATGCAGCAGTTGATAGACCGATACAAGAAGGGTGTCATAAAAGGTGACGTAGAGTCAATACATCTTCTGGGTATGGAGTGTCTCTCCGGCAAGAATGTCAAGTATGACATGGAGATGGGACTCAACCTCCTGGATAATGCAGCCAAGCAGGAGTATGTACCCGCTCAATATAATCTGGGTTCCTATTTCTTCCGTTTCTGGGCTCAGAAGCCAACCACCGATGCCTTCTTTACATCGGGTTCCAAATGGTTCAAGAAAGCCATCAGGAACGGTGACAACGCGTCAATCATTGCATTGGCCAGTTTCACATACGAATATGGAAGATACAAGCAGCAGGAGACCTATATGGATGCCGGCATCAAGTTACTCGAGACCTACCCCAAGGTGGCCGATGTAAACAACAAGGATGAGCAGGTCCTCAAGGCACAGGCACTCATCGGCACCATGAATCTTGGAAAATGGCGCACCTACAGTGACACCACAGCTCTGAGAGATGCCAAGAAATGGTACCGAACACTGCTCAAGTCACAGCTCGAGTTCCCCGCATTCACCGATTATATAGACTCTCTCCAGGCGGTTCTCAGCATGGGTGTGCCCATGAGACTGGATCCTATGCCCACGGAGCAGGAGATAGAGGAGTCCAAGCAGGCTCCTGCCGGATTCGGTGGCGGAAGGTTCCCCGGCGGCGGATTCCCCGGTGGCGGTCGTCAGGGTGGTGCACAGCCTGCCGGTCCTGCACGCCCACAGGCCATATTCCCCGGCGGCGGCATGAAGATGCAGTCATTCATAAACAACAACACCTATTATCCTGAGAACCTGCAGAAACAGAAAGTCACCGGCCGCGTTACGGTATCGTTCACAGTCGATACAGACGGAGCTGTAATCAACCCCGTGATTACCACCGGTTCCGATGTGTTCATCATGGACAAGGAGGCTCTCCGTACCATCATGGTCATGCCTGACTGGATACCGGCCCAGGAGAACGGGGTAGAAGTCCAGGCCCAGCACACCGCCACGGTCAACTTTGGCTCAAGCAACGGAATGGGCGGATTCGGAGGAGGATTCGGATTCTGACAGAATCTGTATAGAGACTGACTCATTTTGCATATAAAAGCGGAATCGGTATAAAAGCCGGTTCCGTTTTTCTGTTTTTATCTGCATATTTTTTGTATATTATTCTGTATGCATTCCAATACACACCTTTTATCTTATATAATATGCTAAAATCAATTAATTCATGAATAACAATTGAATACCGAATGGAATATTCTTGTAATTTTGCACCGTTTTTCTATGCAGAATCAACAAAAGCTATACAGAAGTTATGACAATTAAAGAATTGGATCAGGTAGTTGTCCGTTTCTCAGGTGACTCCGGCGACGGAATGCAGCTGGCCGGCAACATCTTCTCCACTGTTTCGGCTACAGTCGGCAACAGTATCAGTACATTTCCGGATTATCCGGCCGATATCCGCGCCCCGCAAGGCTCTCTTACCGGTGTTTCAGGTTTCCAGGTACACATTGGCGCAGGTAAGGTCTACACCCCGGGTGATCAGTGTGACGTGCTCGTAGCAATGAATGCTGCAGCTCTCAAGACTCAGCTCAAGTATGCCAAACCGAATGCCACAATCATAATCGATACTGACGCATTCAAGAAGTCAGACCTCGAGAAGGCCGCTTTCCAGACCGAGGACCCGCTCGCAGAGCTGGGCGTTGATCCGGACCGCGTAATCGCATGCCCTCTCACCCAGATGGTCAAGGACACTCTTGCAGACACCGGCATGGAAGCCAAGGCTGTTCTCAAGTGCCGTAACATGTTCGCTCTGGGTCTGGTATGCTGGCTGTTCAGCCGCGACCTTGAGATAGCATTCAACTATCTGCGTGACAAGTTCGCCAAGAAACCTGAGCTGGCTCAGGCCAATATCAAGGTTATCCAAGCCGGTTATGACTACGGTCACAACACTCACAGCAGTGCCATGAACGTATACAGAATCGAGTCCAAGACCAAGGAGCCCGGCCGTTACATGGATATCACCGGTAACAAGGCTACAGCATACGGTTTCATTGCCGCTGCTGAGAAGGCTGGCCTCAAGCTCTATCTCGGATCATATCCTATCACTCCTGCAACCGATGTACTGCACGAGCTCTCCAAGCACAAGTCACTCGGTGTCACCACCGTTCAGTGCGAGGATGAGATCGCAGGTTGTTCATCGGCCGTAGGTGCATCATTCGCCGGCGCTCTTGCAGTGACATCGACCTCAGGCCCCGGTATCTGCCTCAAGTCAGAGGCCATGAACCTGGCTGTCATCATGGAGCTGCCTCTTGTTGTACTCGACGTACAGCGCGGTGGTCCTGCTACAGGTCTTCCCACCAAGTCAGAGCAGACAGACCTTCTGCAGGTACTGTTTGGCCGTAACGGTGAGAGCCCCATGCCTGTAATCGCAGCCACATCACCTGTTGACTGCTTTGATGCAGCATTCCAGGCAAGTAAGATGGCTCTGGAGCACATGACTCCCGTAGTTCTTCTGACCGATGCATTCGTAGCCAACGGTTCTGCAGCATTCAAGCTCCCCAACCTGGCCGAGTATCCCGCCATCAATCCTCCTTATGTTCCTGAGGAACTCAAGGGTACCTGGACTCCTTACATGCGTGCCGAGAACGGCACACGTTACTGGGCTGTTCCCGGTCGTGAGGGATTCACTCACATCCTGGGTGGTCTGGAGAAGGACAGCAAGACCGGCGCTATCAGCACCAATCCTGAGAACCATGACCTGATGACCCGTCTGCGTCAGCAGAAGATTGACAACATTGAGGTACCTGACCTGGAGGTTATAGGTGATGTCGATGATGCCGACCTGCTGATCGTAGGATTCGGTGGTACTTACGGACACCTCCGCGCCGCTATGGATGAGCTCCGCGCTCAGGGCAAGAAGGTTGCTCACGCTCACTTCAAGTTCATCAACCCGCTGCCCAAGAACGCCGCTCAGGTACTCAAAAAGTACAAGAAGGTGGTTGTTGCCGAGCAGAACATGGGTCAGCTCGCCGCATTCCTGCGTATGAAGGTTGACGGACTGGTTCCTTACCAGTTCAACCAGGTAAAGGGTCAGCCGTTTGTGGTTGAAGAGCTTGTTAAGGCTTTCAAGGAAATCTTGGAAAATTGAGAATTGAAAATTGAGAATTGAGAATTTTTCAAGAACCTGCGTAATAACAATAATAAGAATTCAGAATTATGGAATATACAGCACAAGATTTCAAGAAGGGACAGCCTCGTTGGTGCCCCGGATGCGGTGACCACTTCTTCCTGGCTTCACTGCACAAGGCTATGGCCGAAATCGGAGTAGCTCCATACAATACAGCGGTAATCTCAGGTATCGGCTGCTCAAGCCGTCTGCCCCACTACATGGCCACTTATGGTATGAACACCATCCACGGCCGTGCCGCTGCAATAGCAACCGGCTGCAAGGTTGCCAACCCTGACCTGACCGTATGGCAGATCTCAGGTGACGGTGACGGTCTGGCTATCGGTGGTAACCACTTCATCCACGCCAACCGCCGTAACATCAACCTGAACATGATCCTGCTGAACAACCGTATCTACGGTCTTACCAAGGGTCAGTACTCACCCACCTCACCCCGTGGCTTTGTAAGTAAGTCAAGCCCTTACGGTACAGTTGAGG
>JBGURN010000021.1:0-14968 GCA_045131955.1 Bacteroidaceae bacterium | reverse complement strand
GGACCCCGAGACCGGCCGTCAGATCATGGAGATCCTACACAAGGTCGGACAGAACGGGACAACCATCCTCATGATCACCCACAACCTGCAGTGGATAACCGACTTCCCGGGCCGCGTATTCAAATGCGAGAACCGCAAGCTGTTGGTAGGAGCCGATCCTACGGCACCCGATGAAGAGGCTGAAGAGCAGGAGAAAACATTGAAGTAACACAAAAACGACCATAAGATGAAAGTATTGAAATTCGGCGGAACATCAGTAGGAACTCCGCAGCGAATGAAAGAGGTTAGCCGCCTCGTAACAGAAGACGGACAGCAGAAGCTTGTTGTCCTGTCAGCCATGTCAGGCACGACAAATTCACTCGTAGAGATTGCACAGTACCTTTACGGCGGTAACAAGGCCGGTGCCGATGACGTCATCAACCGTCTGCGCCAGAAGTACTACGCTCACGTTCCCGAACTCCTGAGCAAGAAGGAGAACCAGGACGACGTTCAGAAATTCCTTGAACAGAAATTCGATTACCTCCAGTCATTCTCAAAGGACAACTTCACCGAGAAGGAGGAGAAAATCATACTTGCCCAGGGCGAGCTGATTTCAACCTACATGGTTACCAGCTACCTCAAGGAGCAGGGCATCAAGGCAGCTCTCCTGCCCGCCCTCGATTTCATGAAGACCGATGCCGATGCCGAGCCCGACATGGCATTCATAGCCGAGCACGCCGCAGCACAGCTCAAGGCCGTACCCGGCATGCAGATCTACATCACACAGGGTTTCATATGCCGTAACGACAACGGTGACATAGACAACCTGCAGCGCGGCGGCAGCGACTATACCGCATCCATCCTGGGCGCAGCCATCAAGGCCGATGAGATCCAGATATGGACCGATATAGACGGCATGCACAACAACGATCCCCGCGTGGTTGACAAGACACAGCCCGTACGTCACCTCCATTTCGAGGAGGCTGCCGAGTTGGCATATTTCGGAGCCAAGATCCTCCACCCCACCTGCATCCAGCCCGCCAAGGCAGCAGGCATACCGGTACGTCTTCTCAACACCATGGAGCCCTCTGCACCCGGCACACTCATTGACAACCGCAACGAGCCCGGCCGCATAGCAGCCGTAGCCGCCAAGGATAACATCACCGCCATCAAGATCAAGTCAAGCCGCATGCTTCTGGCCCACGGCTTCCTCAAGAAGGTGTTCGAGGTATTCGAGACCTACCGTACATCGATCGATATGATCTGCACATCGGAGGTTGGCGTTTCAATGTCAATCGACAACATAAAGCATCTTGATGAGATTGTAGGCGAACTCAAAAAATACGGTACCGTAACCGTAGACCATGACATGTGCATAGTCTGCGTGGTAGGTGACATGAACTGGGAGAACCTGGGATTCGAGTCAAGAGCCACCGATGCCCTGGCCGATATCCCCGTCCGCATGATCTCATACGGCGGCAGCAACTACAACATATCATTCCTCATTAAGGAATCCGATAAGAAAGCTGCCCTGCAGCGCCTCAGTGACGTACTCTTTAACAACAAATAAAGATGCGCACACCGTTTTACCAGTATGACCTGGGGATACTTGAAAATACCCTCAAGTCAATCGAGGAATGCACACAGCTTCATAGCAACTGGCACGTCCACTACGCCATCAAGGCCAATGCCAACCCCCTGCTGCTCAAGCACATCAAGGAGTACGGTCTGGGTATTGACTGCGTAAGCGGCGGTGAGATCCAGGTTGCCATGGACAACGGATTCCCCGCCTCGTCGATCGTGTTCGCAGGCGTAGGAAAAGCCGACTGGGAGATAGACCTGGCACTCAAGTCCGACATACTCTGCTTCAACGTAGAGTCCGAGGCCGAGCTTGACGTGATAGCCGAGCGCTGCTCAGCTCTGGGCAAGACCGCCCACATAGCCTTCCGCGTAAATCCCGATGTCGATGCGCACACCCATGCCAACATAACCACCGGTAAGGCAGAGAACAAGTTCGGAATTGAGATTCCCATGCTGCTGCCCATCATCCGCAAGGCTATGGAGAACCCCTGCTTCATATTCGAGGGACTGCATTTCCATATCGGATCACAGATCCTTGACATGGAGCCTTACCGTCTGCTCTGCCAGAAGGTCAACGCACTGCAGGATCTCCTTGAGAAGGAGGGCATCAAGGTAAACAGCATCAACGTAGGCGGCGGTCTGGGTATTGACTATGTCAACCCCGAACAGAACCCCGTACCTGACTTCAAGCAGTATTTCAGCATATTCGAGAGCGACCTCAAACTCCGCCCCGGACAGCAGCTCCACTTTGAGCTGGGCCGCGCGGTGGTAGCACAGTGCGGACGCCTTGTAACCAAGGTGCTCTACGTAAAGCAGGGAACCATCAAGAAGTTCGCCATCGTGGATGCCGGATTCACCGAGCTCATACGCCCCGCCCTCTACGGAGCGCATCATAAGATCGTGAACCTGACCTCCAAAGGTGAGTTGCAGAAATATGACGTGGTAGGTCCCATCTGCGAGTCGTCCGATGTATTCGGCAAGGACGAGATGCTGCCCGAGACACACCGCGGCGACCTGATAGCCCTGCTGTCAGCCGGTGCCTACGGTGAGGTCATGTCATCACAGTACAACTGCCGTCCTCTCCCCCCTGCCGAGGCCGGTAAATTCTAAAGTATAGGTTATTCTCCTTACAATACGGACAGATGCCGTCATCTCATGTAAAGATGGCGGCATCTGTTGTATATAAGGGTTAGTGAACTGATCAGAACTTCCAGAGCAGGCCCACTGATACAGGTACGTCGGCGTAATAATCACCCTGATACTCCATAATTCCCACGCCTGCGCTCAGGTCGATGGCCATGTTCCTGGTCACGAACCAGTCATATACCGCATTGCATGTGATGAAGTTCTCGTCATGTTCGTAGATGGCAGGTTTGCCGCGAAGCTGAAGTGAGAAAGCGCCAAGGTCGAATCCCACACCTGCGCTCCAGGTGAATCCCGGATCGAACATATTTGCCTCATTCAGGGAGCCGGTCGTAAAGCCCATGTCACCAAGGAATGAGAAACCGCCGTAATGTCCTATCCTGGCCTTTACCTGCAGGACGTTACGCAGGGTTCCGGTCTGTGTGAAATACTGTACCTGAGGTGACAGTGAAACATACGGGAACCTGTCATCGGGCTTATCCCAGTTCTTGACGGCAGCCACCATCATACCGGCCGACGCCACTGCAACAGCAGCCACACCTATGATAAGGGCTGCGTCATCAATCTTGTCAAGGTTTATATCGGATGAGCCTGAACGTTTGCGGTCGGGAGTAGTGACGCGGCGTGAGGGTGCGCTGGGACGTACGTAGTTGTCATAACTGCGACCGTGGTAATAGGTGGCGCGGTGGAACACGTCGAACCAGAACAGGTCATGATAGAAGTCAAACAGGTCTATCATAAGTGCGGCCAGCAACGGGTCGTTGGGGTCCTCGGTGCGGTATACCTCACCGTTCTCCTGAACGGCGGCATATACGACCTTGTCTACGACCACCTCACTCACAGGTTTCTCAACCGGAGTGGGATCAAACACCTGTGCCACTGAATCCGGCATGACCAAATCGAACATCTGGGATTCGGTGTTGTCTGTATAATTGAAATGGAACTGTGCCGTTACCTCGGCAGGGCAGTTCTTGAACATGGTCAGATAATCCAGGCTGTCAGCACCTGTCTCAACCACGCCCCAGACCATGATGTTCTGGTCAATTTTCTCCTCTTTTGCAGCCCTTATCGATACGTAGGGAAGTATCAGGGCAACCATCATTAACAAACTCTTTTTCATAACTTTAGAATTACAAACGGCTATCCTGCCGTCCTAAACCGAGACAAAGGTAATGCAAGAAATTTTCCCTGTCGGGGTAAATTCCCTAAAAGAAAGGGGGAAATATCCTACTCTCACAAATGGCGTTCGCTGTTTGAATAATCTTAAAATTATGTATATTTGCATAACTCTACGCCCTATTCAAGCATAAACATGAGAAAAAGCCTGATTATAACCTTGCTCGTCAGCCTGATGGCAGTCACGGCGCGGGCACAGGAAAAATTCATATTCACTCCACAATGGACAGCCCAGGCACAGTTTGCCGGTTACTACGTAGCCTTGGAGAAGGGGTTCTACAAGGATCTGGGGCTTGACGTGGAGATTGTCCACCCCTCTGTAACCCAGTCTGCCATAAACCGCATACAGAACAACGAGAGTCATGCCACCACACTCCAGCTGGCCCAGGCCATGGAGATAATAGGTGACGGAATTCCCCTTGTGAACATACTCCAGACCTCCATGAACAATGCCATGGTCATAGTATCACGCCGCGGCAAGAACCCTCTGGAACAGCACGGTGAGAAGGTCGGCATATGGCAGGCCGGATTCGGTCAGATTGCCATCTGCATGAGTATCAACGACAACCTGGGCTACCGTTGGGTACCCTTTGCCAACAATGTGAACCTCTTTATTGAGGGTGCAGTCGATGCCACCCTGGCCATGAGCTACAACGAGTACTACCAGCTCAAGCAGACCGGTATTGAGTTCACTGAGGATAATGTATACCGTTTCTGCGACCACGGATACAACATACAGGAGGACGGCCTGTACATGACTCTGGAATACTACAACAAACACCAGGACCAGGCCCGCAGGTTCGCCGACGCCAGCCGTAAAGGTTGGGAGTACGCCATGGAGAACCCGGAGGAGACACTGGAGATAGTCATGCGCATGGTGCAGAAAAACAACATTCCTACCAACCCTGTGCTCCAGAAGCTCATGCTTGACGAGGTCATCAGACTCCTGCATGACCGCGAATCGGGCAAAGCCGAGTTCCGTCTGCGCAAGGACATGGTCGACAAGGCCAGCCGTTACATGTATGAGATAGGAATGCTCAACCGTCCTGTCACTTATGATGAAATCCTAGCCAAATGAATACGGATATGAAACAGGAAAAGCAGAAATCACTTTCAACCAGACTCAGTATCTGGATCGTGCTGTTTGCAGCTGTCATATTCATTGCTGCGCTGGGAGTCTTCTTTGCGGAATCACGTAACGCCGTACGCCGTGAGGCCATCAACAACGCCACACAGGTGCTGGACAACACCGTACAGCGTGTGGACAATATACTCAAAGGTGTCAAGGTTGCGACCGATAACACCGCATGGCTGGTGGGACGTCACCTCGAGGAGCCCGACTCCATGTTCACCTACTGCCGCAGCATACTCCTTAACAACCCCAACCTGAACGGATGTTCCATAGCCTTTGAGCCTTTCCATTTCAGGGAGAAAGGACTCTATTTCTCAGCCTTCGCACTCAACGAGGACGGCCACATACGGACCACCCAGGAGGGTAATGACCACTACCAGTATTTTTACCTTGACTGGTATCAGCTGCCCAAGCTGTTGGACCGTCCCTGCTGGACAGAGCCGTTCAGGGACTTCAACCCCGAGGACATCTACTCCAAGGAGATGATCATCTCCTACTGTATCCCCATCAAGGACAAGGATCAGAGATATATAGGAACCATGTCAGTTGACCTCTCGCTCGACTGGCTCTCCAAGACCATATCGGCAGTAAAGCCCTACCCCAACTCATACAGCATCATGATCGGTAAGGGAGGTACATTCTTTGTTCATCCCGATTCATCCAAACTGTTCTACCAGACCATATTCACCCAGACCATGCTTGAGCCTGATTCGGCCATCATCAATCTGGGTCATGACATGCAGGCCGGTCTGGAGGGCGTACGCCAGATGGATATTGACGGAGTGAACAGCTATGTATTCTTCAAGCCCCTGGCCGAGACCGGATGGAGCGTAGGTATAGTTTGTCCCGCCAGTGACATATTCGGAGGTTATTTCCGTCTTATCAACTCCATCGTAGGTATCGTGGTTGTGGGACTGCTGCTCATGCTCATGGTATTCAGCAGCATCATAACCAAGCAGCTGGAGCCGCTTGAGGACCTGGTTTATCAGGCCGAGACCATCGCATCGGGTAACCTGCTGGAGGAACTGCCCGAATACACCCACAATGACGAGATAGGACTGCTCAACAAGTCGTTCCGTAACATGCAGCTCTCTATCGTAAACCAGATGGAGGAGCTCAAGAAGGTGAACGAGCAGAAGGGTCGCATACAGAGCGAGCTCAAGATTGCGCGAGACATACAGATGGCCATGCTGCCCAAGATATTCCCGCCCTATCCTGACCGTGACGACATAGACGTGTTCGGCAAGCTGACACCTGCCAAGGAGGTAGGCGGTGACCTGTTCGACTTCTACATCCGTGACGAGAAGCTCCTGTTCTGCATCGGTGACGTATCGGGCAAGGGTGTTCCGGCATCGCTCTACATGGTGGTAACCAGGGCCCTGTTCCGAACCATATCGGCCCACGAGACATCGCCGAGCAAGATAATACAGAACCTCAACGAGGTCATGTCAAAAGGTAACGAATCCAACATGTTCGTGACCATGTTCATAGGTGTGCTTGACCTGCCCACCGGACGTCTGCATTACTGCAACGCCGGACATGACGCGCCCCTGCTTATAGGCAACACCGGCGCCGGTCTGCTTCCGGTTGACTCCAACCTGCCCGTAGGCGTACTGCCTGAGTGGAAATTCAGCCTGCAGGAGACCCTGCTTGATCCCGATACCACCATATTCCTCTACACCGACGGACTGACCGAGGCCGAGAATATAGACCACAAGCAGTTTGAGATGTCACGCGTGGTGGATCTGGCCAAGTCCATGCAGAAGGCCGGCACGTTCACGCCCACATTCGTGGTCAACGACATGACTGAGAAGGTTCAGGCATTCGTAGGTGAGGCCGACCAGAGTGATGACCTTACCATGCTTGCCATCCAGTATACCAAGCATCATAAGGACATTATCTATCAGCACAGCCTCACGCTGACCAATGACCTCAAGCGCGTACCCCGTCTGAACACATTCATCGATGAGGTATGTGAGTCCAACGGGTTCGATATGTCCACCACCATGCAGATAAACCTGGCCATTGAGGAGGCTGTAGTCAACGTCATGAACTACGCCTACCCCAAAGGTACCAAGGGCGACATAAACGTAGAGGCCAAGTCCAACGGCGAGGTCATAAAATTCATAATCCGTGACACCGGAGTTCCGTTTGACCCCACCGTGACGGAGGAGGTCGATATCACCTTGAGCCCCGAGGACCGCGAGATAGGCGGCCTGGGCATACATCTGATACGCCAGATTATGGACAACATAAACTATGAGCGTACAGAGGGCCATAACGTGCTCACCTTAACCAAGAAATTACCTGAACAGAAATGCTGATACCACTCTCCGTCTTTAACATTGACCTTTCTGCGAGCAACCTCATACTGTTCGTATCGCTGCTCATGTTCGTAGCCATACTGGTTGCCAAGATAGGAACCAAGTACGGTGTTCCCACCATGCTGCTGTTCCTTGTCCTGGGAATGCTGGCCGGCGAGGACGGACTGGGCATAAAGATAGAGAGCCTGCATGTGGCTGAGTTCCTGGGCCATTTGGCCATGACCATCATCCTTCTGTCAGGCGGTCTGGAGACATCGATGGAAGAGACCAAACCCATCATAAGGAAAGGTATCTCCATGACCACCCTGGGTATGTTCATCACCATTGCCCTGGCAGGTCTGTTCATCTATTACGTATGGGGAGACCGCATAGGAGGTGCCGGCAAGACCATCATGGGTTGCATGCTTCTGGCAGCTGTCATGTCATCGACCGATTCTGCATCGGTATTCTCGATACTCAGGAGCAAACGCCTCTCGCTGCGTGAGAACCTGGGTCCCTTACTGGAGCTGGAATCGGGAAGTAACGACCCCACCGCATATGTGCTCACCATCCTCATAGTCCAGATCATGGATGTAATGGAGGTTCAGGCAGGCACAGGCACCACCTGGACGGTGATACTTCACGGAGCATGGGTGCTGGTCAACCAGATAGCCATGGGATTCGCAGTGGGTTGCGCGATCGGATACGGTGCCCGTTGGCTGCTCACCAGGATTCATCTGCCCAACGGCTCGCTCTACTCCATCCTGATACTCAGCATAGCCATGTTCGCCAACGGTGCCACATTCTACCTGAATGGTAACGGACTGCTGGCGCTCTACATATCGGCCATAATAATGGGTAACACCAAGCAGATGCCTTTCCGCAAGGAGGTGCTTCAGTTCTTTGACGGAATCACATGGCTCTCACAGCTTGTGATGTTCCTCCTGCTCGGACTGCTTGCCAAGCCCACGCAGATGCCTCACATCATCGTGCCGGCACTCTTTATCGGACTGTTCATAATGCTTGTGGCACGTCCCGCCGGTATCATACTGAGCCTGCTGCCGTTCAAGGGCCTCACGTTCAGGGCCAAGCTGCTGGCATCGTGGGTAGGACTCAAGGGAGCCGGTCCCATACTGTTCGCCCTCTATACCGTCATTGAGGGAGTAGACGGCTCGAACGAGATATTCAACATCGTGTTCTGCATAACCCTGCTCTCCCTGCTCCTGCAGGGCATGACCCTCTCCCCCATGGCTCATCTGCTCAACATGAGCATTGACGATGACCCGGAGGTGGAGACATTCGGCATGGAGATACCGGAGGAGATGGGAATACTGCGTGACCATATCGTCACGACCGATGACCTGGAACGCGGCGAGACCCTGAGGGAGCTCCATCTGCCGCATGGGATCCGCGTGGTCATGGTAAGGCGCGGTCCCAAATACATTGTACCTCACGGAAGCCTCAAGCTCATGGAGGGTGACAGGCTCGTGATACTCATGGGAGATACTGAAGATTAATTTGATAATTAAATATTTGATGAAGTATGGAAGTTAAGATCACCACACAGGACTCCGTCACCACAGCACAGCTGATCGGACGTCTTGACACACCCGCATCACAGGAGATTAGCGGAGATTTTGAGAACCTGACCCAGTATGCCGCCGGCACAGTCATCCTGGACTGCACCCAGCTGGAGTATATATCCAGTTCCGGTCTGAGACTCTTCCTGTCACTCAGGAAGGCAGCCGCATCAAAGGGTGGCAAGGTTATAGTAAAGGCCATCAACAACGAGATCCGCTCGGTGTTCATGATGACCGGATTCCTGAACCTGTTCGAGATTCAGGACTGATCCTGCAAGTATGACAAGAGACCCGGGCTCCTTCGATAGGAACCCGGGTCTCTTGCTTTATTCTGTTGCGGTGTCAGGCGTATCGGGAGCCTCGTCATCATCGTCAGGGAGCTGTTCCTGGAGCTGAGGTATGGGGTTACGCGAGCTCTGCTTGGCACCCAGCTTCTGCAGTTTTCCGCAGGTCTGTATTATGCTCTGGCCGCTCGGCAGGAGTTTCTTCTCACCTGCCTCATAGGCCTTGCCGGCATTCTCAAGGGCCTTGCCTATGGCCTTGTATCGGTCCATGAACTGGCCCACACGGTCCATCATCTCATTAGCCAGCTCGTAGACCTTCTCGTGGTTCTCAGCCTGACGTATCTGAGTCCATGTCATGTTGATTATGCGCAGGGCGGCAAACAGGGTCTGTTCATCGGCTATATAGACGTTTTTCTCCATCGCATTGCGCCACAGGTCGGGCTGCGCCTTGACGGCGGTCCAGAGGGCTCCTGTATTGGGGACAAACATTATCACATAATCCATCTTGATCTTGGGCGGCTTGACATATGACGAATAGTCCTTGGCCGAGAGTTCCTTGACATGTTTCTGGATGCTGTCCACATGGGCCTTGAGGAATCTCTGGCGCTCGTTTTCATCATCCGAGTTCACATAATCCATAAAGGCTGTCAGGGATACCTTGGAGTCAATGATGACATCACGTTCCATATCCAGATGGAGAATCACATCAGGACGCATGCTGTGTTCGGAGTCATTACGGACCACATCACCTGCAGCATCACGGATGGAGGACTGCAGGTCATAATGTACGCCCTTGGTGAGACCCTGCGACTCAAGCAGCTCGTCAAGTATTATCTCACCCCAGTTGCCCTGTACGCGTCCGGCGTGGCGGAATACACGTGTCAGTTCGTCGGCGCTCTGCTTGGCTGCGGCGCTCTGACGCATCATGTTCTCGGCCTGGGTCTTGATCTCGCTGCTTATGGAGGTCTGCTTGAGGGTATTCTCCTGCATAGCCTCTTTCATCTTGTCAATGGTCTCCTTGAGGGGGTTGACTATCTGACCTATGCTGCTGTTACTGGAGGCTGCGAACTCCTCCTGGCGTTTCTTGAGCATCTGCTCGGTGGCGGTACCCATCTGGGCTGTGACCTTGGCTATGGTCTCATCGAACTTGGACTGCTGGGCTGCCATGAGCTCCTGGGTGTGTGACTGCCACTCCTCACGGGAACGGGCCAGTCGGGCATCGGACTCGTCCTTGTCTTTCTTAAGCTGCTCATCCTTAGCCTCCAGTTGTTTTGCGAGCATGGCGGCCTGTGCCTCAAGCTCCGCCTCCCTCTTACGGTTACGGCCCAGAAGGAATCCCACGAGCGCTCCCAGGGCCGCGAACAGTATGTATAACAATATCTCCATCTGTACAGGGAATGATTACGTTTGCAGTTGTAAATATAAGCATTTAATCATTGTCAAGCCAAAGAAAAAAATATCTTTGCAGATGTAACATCAATATGTACGGACTATGCCCAAGACCAGACATCTCGATCCTCACTGCGAGGCAATACTTGAGGAATACCAGAACAATCTTCCCCGATTCAGAGAGGTTGAACAGACAGTCAAGCAGAAGCTGAGCGACACATTCCGCGAGGCCGGGCTGCTTGTGGCTGCAATCGAGTCACGCGTCAAGGCATATGACTCGCTGGCCGGCAAGTTGGAACTCAAGGGGCAGAAATACAAGAGCCTGGCCGATATAACCGATATCCTGGGCCTGCGTGTCATAACCTTCTATATCGATGACGTGGACAAGGTGGCATCGGCCGTGGAGAAACTGTTCGAGATAGACTGGGAGAACACCATTGACAAGCGCAAGATACATGAGATTGACAGCTTTGGCTATCTCTCTCTGCATTACATATGCTCCGTGCCCGGTTTCCCCTACCGGTTCGAGATTCAGATGCGCACCCTTTTGCAGCATGCATGGGCCAACATGGACCATGACACAGGCTATAAGTCAGGCGTGGAGATTCCCAAGCGTTACATGCGTAACATGAGCCGTCTGGCAGGTATGCTGGAGCTGGTCGATGACGAGTTCAGCAAGATACGCATTGAGCTCACCGATTACCGCCGTAAGGTGCAGGCGCTCGTGCGTTCCGGCAACCTTGACGAGGTGCCGCTTGACGGTGACACTTTCCGCAGCTACCTGGACCTGGAGCCGTTCAGCCAACTCAACAAGCGTATTGCCGCCATGAACCAGGCCGAGATTCAGGAGGTGCCGCTCATGCCCTACCTGGCCGTGTTCAAGGGCATCGGACTCAAGACGCTTGGCGATATTTCATCCGTCATCAAGGAGTATTCCGAAGGCGCTTATCAGATTGCCTGCTACCAGATAGGACTTACCGACCTGGATATTATCTCATCGTCCATCGGCCCTCAGGACCTCTGCATTGCCTATATTCTCAAGAACGGAGGCGGCAAGGCAGGCATCAGGCATATGTTTGACCTGCTTAACGGCGAGTCCGACAGCAATGATATGATGGCAGAACTGCTTCTGGAACAGTCCAAGGGCCTGCCTTTTATGAACAAGTAAACCGATATGGCTAACAAACCGTTAGATACTGAATTTCTTGACCGCGCCATAGAGTTCGCGGTAAAGGCCCATGCCGGCACCGAGCGCCGGGGCAAGGGATTCCCTTATGTCGTACACCCGCTCGAGGCTATGGCAATCGTGGCTACTATAACATCGGACCAGGATCTGCTCGCGGCCGCCGCGCTGCATGACACGGTCGAGGACACGGATGTTACTCTGGAGCAGATACGTGAGGAGTTCGGCGACCGTGTGGCACAGCTGGTCAGGATTGAGAGCGTAGGTGATGACGAGGGCACGTGGCATGAGCGCAAGCAGAAAGCCATTGACCGCATAGCCGCCGCCCCGCTTGATGCCAAGATAGTGGCCATGGGCGACAAGCTCTCCAACATGCGTGCCATAGCACGTGACTACTACCTGCAGGGCGATTCGCTGTGGAGCCTTTTCCACTCCAGTGACCCCAAGGACCACGAGTGGCACTACCGCGGACTGGCCGATGCCCTTAAGGAGCTCAAGGACACGTTCGCATATCAGGAATTTGAATGGTTGATTGAAAGAGTTTTCAGTAAGAAATGATTGATCCCGTAAAAATATCACTCAGTGACTATGTGCTCTCCGGCGGTGGCGCCAACGGAGAGAGTTATGACCACAGGACAGACCCATCGGTCATGCTCAAGCTCTATTTCCCTGGCAAGATCCAGCAGCCCTATGACGAGATGATGATGGCCCGCAAGGTCTATGAGCTGGGCATACCCTCGCCCGAGCCCGGTGACCTGGTGGTAACCGAGGACGGCCGCTACGGCATACGGTTCCGCCGCATCCTCAACAAGAAGTCATTTGCCCGTGCCACTGGTAACAACCCCGCTCTCGTAGGTCAGTATGCCCAGGAGTTCGCCCAGATGTGCAAGCAGCTCCATGCGGTCCATGTGGACACCACTCAGTTCGAGAACGTAAAGGACCGATACTACCGTCTGCTCGAATCCAACCCCTTCTTTACCCCGCAGCAGAAGGACCGCATAGGCAAGTTCATATCCGATGCCCCCGACTCCGACACCGCCATCCACGGTGATTTGCAGTTCGGCAATGCCATATTCACTGACACCAGCCGCTATTTCATAGACCTGGGTGATTTCTGCTATGGCTACAATCTCTTTGACGTGGGTATGGTATACCTGTGCTGCTGCCTGAGCCATGCGGAGTTCATCGAGGAGACCTTCCATATGCCCAAGCCTGTGGCCATACAGTTCTGGCAGGAATTCGCCCGGGCTTATTTTGGCGGTGACCGTCCGCTCAAGGATATCGAGGAGGAGATTCGCCCCTATGCCGGCCTCAAGACCCTCATCGTGGAGCGTGACACCAAATGCCCCATGCCTGAGCTCCGTGAAGGAATGGCATCACTGCTCAAGTGATTGAACTTACATACCGATATTATGAAAAGGATTATTCTGTTATTAGGTCTGTCCGTGTTCCTGTCCGTCAGCAGCTGCAGACAGAATGAGAACCGGCAGTTTGAGAATTCATTCGTGACGCTGACCGATGTGGTGCCCGATGCCATCCTTGAGATCCGGTATTACGGCACCTACAACTTTGTGGGTGAGCGCATAGACGGTTACATGCAGCCCACGGCACTGCTTACCAAGGAGGCTGCCGCCGCGCTCAAGGATGTGAGCGATTATGTCATGGCACGCGGGTATCGGCTTAAGATATATGATGCATACCGTCCTCAGTGCGGTGTGGACCACTTTGTACGCTGGGCGGCCGATGTACCTGACACGGCCATGAAAGCCTATTTCTACCCCGACCTTGACAAGAGCGTGCTGTTTGAGCAGGATTATATCATGGCCAAGAGCGGACACACGCGCGGATCGACCGTGGACCTCACCCTGTTTGATATGAATACCGGGAAAGAGGTCGATATGGGCGGCACCTTTGACTGGTTCGGCCCCGAGAGCCATCCCGATTTCTGCGGTGACCCCGAGACAGGAGTGTACACGGGTGATAACAGCAAGAGTCCTACAGGACGTTCCATCACAGAGGAGCAGTTCCGTAACCGTATGATACTGCGTGAGGCTATGCTGAGTCACGGGTTCAAGCCGCTGGACAGCGAATGGTGGCACTTTACGCTTAGGGACGAGCCGTTTGCCGACACCTATTTCAACCACCCGGTGGTGTCACTCAAAGCGAATTGACTTGGAGGGAACTATGCGCGATATTACGGCGCAGGGAATGAGCATCATGAGCATGGAGAGGAGGAACATCACTACATTTAGGATGACCAGCCAACCCAAGCCCACCTGCATGGGAACGCTGTCCAGGTAGTAGTTTACCGGATCGAGCGGGATAATATGCAGCCACTGCTGAGTCAGGCAGATTGCCAGGGCCACGACATTACCTATCACCATACCTTTTATAATGATGTACGATGCCAGGCGCATGAATATGGCACGCACCGTACGGTTTGACGCACCCATGGACTTGAGCGTGCCTATTGTGGCGGTACGCTCGAATATGATGATGAGAAGGCCCGATATCATGGTGAATCCGGCGATACCGAGCATCAGGGTCAGGATAATCCATACATTGAGGTCGAGCACATCGAGCCATGCGAACAGGCCTGCGTGAATGTCGTAGAGAGTCTGGACCAGGAAACTGTCGCCGGTGGTCTCCTCCAGCTCGTTGATCACGTCACGGACCTGGCCGTATCCGTCATCGACCTTGCTGACATCGGTCAAACCTATCTCCAGGCCGCTGTACTCATAGCTCTCCCAGCCATTCATGCGCTGCAGCATACGCAGATCGGTTATGCCCATCAGCCTGTCATACTCCACGAATCCCGACTCATAGATTCCCGTTACAGTGAGGCGTCTTACACGCACCTGATCCTGCATGAAATAGACATCGGCCTTGGAGCCCACATCGAGTCCGAGCATGTTGGCTATAGTCTCTGACAGTATTATCCAGCTGTTACCGAGGGAGTCCTTGGGTTCGGGGAATCCGCCTTTTACCATGTATTCGTTCAGGAACGTGCGGTCGTAAAGGTCGTTGACGCCCTTGAGCATGAAGCCGTGGAAGGCCTCATCGGTCCTTATTATACAGGGTTTGCTCACGTAGGGCTGTACGTGCTCTATCGTGCTTTGTGAAAGGAGGGTCTGCATTGTGGTGGCCGTGCAGGTCACGGGATCCTCGATCGTGCCCAGGCCGGTGTGGTAGTTGGTTACGGTGATGTGCTGGGAGAA
>JBGURN010000020.1:0-8365 GCA_045131955.1 Bacteroidaceae bacterium | reverse complement strand
ACCTTCGGATGGAGCCGACGCGGGCTGTTACCAATACAAGCCACATGATTAAAACACACAGAATATGAGACGAATCTTTTTGTTACTTGTTTGCATCCTTACTTCCCTGAATCTTTATCCGCAGCAGAGCATGACCGTAATGTTCTGCAATGCCGAGAATCTGTTCGATCCTGAGGACGATCCTGCCAAGGATGATGACGACTATACCCCTGATGGTAATTATCACTGGACCCGATCCCGTTACTGGGATAAACTGGATGCGCTCTCCAAGGTGATTGTATCGGCCGATGAAGAGATGGCTCCTGCGCTTGTGGGCCTGTCGGAGGTGGAGAACGCCACAGTACTTACAGACCTCACCGCCCGCTCGGCCCTGCGCGAGGTGGGCTACCGGTTCGTGATGACCGATTCACCCGACCGCCGTGGCATAGATGTGGCGCTCATGTACCGTAGCAGCCTTTTCCGTCTTATTGCCCATGAGTCGCTCCGTGTAAACCTGCGTGAGGTGGGCGGAGGCGCTACACGTGACGTGCTGCATGTGACCGGAATGCTCGAGAACCATGACACTCTCGACCTCTACGTCTGCCACTGGCCCAGCCGTTACGGCGGGACCGATGAGACCGAGCGCCTGCGTAAGTGTGCCGCAAAGGTGGTACGCGGGTCGGTTGACAGCGTTCTTGCTGTACGCCGCAAACCTTATGTCATAATAATGGGTGATTTGAATGAAGGACCTGATGATGAGGCCGTGCGTGACGTGCTTGGTGCGCACGTGTATGCATCGGGCAAGAATCTTAGTGACGGTGAGCTGGTCACGCTCATGGACCCGCTGGAGGACGGCAGCTATAAATACCAGGGCGTGTGGGATAAATATGACCAGTTCATTGTATCGGCCTCACTGCTGAACGGGCTTGGCTGCACTGAGATTCTGGAGACGGATATCATGAACCATGGGTTCCTACTTACTGACGATGACAGTTACGGAGGGGTTAAGCCTTTCCGTACTTACAACGGACGCCGTTACCAAGGGGGCTATTCGGACCACCTTCCTGTCAAAACGGTTCTTGTTTTCTGGTTTTTTATGTTTTGAATAGGTTTAACCGACTGCAAAATTTTGGATATTAAAGATAAGCCCTATATTTGGGGACCTTTTGACAACGCTTATTTATTAACCTAAACTTACAATATGAAAAGAAGCAAAGTTATTTTGTTAGCCGTTGCAGTCCTCTCGGCTACCACAATGTCAGCCAAGAAGGAGATTCCTCTGGTTTACGATCAGGAGTTCACAGGCGCCAAGTATGCCGCTCCCGCATTCCCCTCAGTTGATGAGGCAAAGGTCTCAGAGACCCTGCCCAACCCGTTTGAGTTCTCAAACAGCACAAAGCAGGTCAAGAAGTTCAAGGATTGGGAGAAGCGTCGCGCTGAGATCATCCGTGAGCTCTATTACTACGAGGTAGGTGAGAAACCTATGGTAGACAAGAAGGATATCAAGGCTACTCTTGAGAACAACACCCTTACCGTAGTCGTTTACCGTAACGGTGACTCACTCACAATCACTTCAAAGATAACCTATCCCGAGGGTGACGGTCCGTTCCCTCTCATGATCGGTATGTCAGGTATAAGTCTGCCGCGTCAGTTCTTCCCTGAGCGTAACATAGCCACCATGAACTTCAACATGGGTCAGGTTATGGCTCATCAGCAGAAGCGCGGAAGCGAGCCTATCAACAAGATCTATCCTGAGCTCGTTGAGAACGGTGCCTATGCAATGTGGCCCTGGGGCGTAAGCCGTATCATTGACGGTCTGGAGATTGTAGGTGCTGCCAGCAAGATCGATATGAAGCACATCGGCGTTACCGGTTGCTCATATGCCGGTAAGATGGCTCTCTGGTCAGGTGCTTTCGATGAGCGTATCGCTCTGACAATCGCTCAGGAGCCCGGTGGCGGTGGTGCAGCTGCATGGCGTGTATCAGAGACTCTGGGTCATGTTGAGACCCTGGGTAACACCGATAACCACTGGTTCAAGGAGTCAATGTGGGATTGGAAGGATGCCAACGTATCCAAGCTTCCTATGGATCATCACGAGCTCTGCGCTCTGGTTTGCCCCCGCGCTCTCCTGGTACTCGGTAACACCGATTACGAGTGGCTCGCCGACGAGGCCGGTTACGTATCATGCGTAGCTGCCCGTGAGGTTTGGGAGAAGTTCGGAATCGAGGACCGTATGGGATTCTCAATCCAGGGTAAGCACGGTCACTGCCAGCTCCCCCAGAGTCAGTATCCTGAGGTAGAGGCATTCATTGACAAGTTCCTCCTGGGTAAGGAAGATGCCAACACCACCATCATGTTCGTTGATGAAACATTGAAGGACAAGGAAGTTCAGAAGTGGATTCCATGGGCAGAGACAGATTTTAAATAATCGAGTATTATAGGAATAGTCGGGGTGACGTTACAACGCGCTCCGGCTATTTTTATGCCCGGAAACGGGGCTGAAACGGCCTGGACGAGGGTGGGCAGGGACGAAACGGATTCGCCACACGCCTCTGTTACAATTTTATTACATTTTCCCCTTTTTATTTGTGCAATTGGGAATAAGGCTTATTTTTGTGGTTGAAATATTGAAATATGTTGATTGCATTGAAACTTCTGGGCGCAATAGCCCTGCTCATCTATGGCATGAAAGTGATGAGCGAAGCCCTTCAGAAAATGGCTGGTCCCGGCCTGCGACATCTACTGGGATCAATGACCACAAACAAGTTCTCAGGCGTAGCTACTGGCGCCCTTGTCACGGTAGCCGTTCAGTCATCGGCAGCAACCACGGTAATGACCGTATCTTTCGTTAACGCTGCTCTTCTTACTCTTGCACAGGCCATATCGGTCATAATGGGCGCTAATATCGGTACTACCCTGTCGGCATGGATCATGTCGGCAGGTTTTTCTTTTAATATAGCCAACATTGTATGGCCGGCTTTCCTGGTCGGTATAATACTTATCCAGGCCGGCAAGCACAGATATGTGGGCGATTTCCTGTTCGGACTCAGCTTCCTGCTGTTCGCCATCAGCCTGCTGCGTACCACCGGTGAGGAGATGGATCTGGCACACAACGAGTATGCCATGGCCTTCTTTACATCGTTTGACTCAAGCAAGTATCTGACCATCGTCATATTCCTGCTCATAGGATCGGTACTGACCTGCATCGCGCAGTCATCGGCCGCTCTCATGGCCATTACCATGGTGCTCTGCTCTACCGGAGCCATATCGATCTATCAGGGTATCGCACTCGTTATGGGTGAGAACATCGGTACCACGCTCACTGCCAACCTGGCTGCCATGTCAGCCAATACACAGGCACGTCGCGCCGCCATGTCGCACCTTCTGTTCAACGTGTTCGGCGTGGTTTGGATTCTCTGTGTGTTCTATCCCTTTGTGAACACCGTGTGCCGCGTGGTCGGTCTGGATCCTACGGCCAGTTCGCAGACTCCCGCTCAACTTAACTTTGCGCTTGCCGCTTTCCATACAGGGTTCAACGTCATAAACACGTTCATACTCATATGGTTCATTCCTCAGCTTGAACAGATTGTTTGCCGCATAATCAAACCCAAGGCAAGCGAGATGGAGGAGGGCTCCAAGCTTCAGTTCATACGCGGCGGTCTTATGAAGACGCCTGAAATCTCGCTCCTGCAGGCTCAGAAAGAGATTGTGGTGTTCGGTGAGCAGATGCAGAAGATGTTTGATGACGTGATTGCGCTCTATTCGACTACCGATAACGACGAGTTCAAGAAACTCTACGACAAGATAGACAAGTTTGAGGACCAGAGTGATGAGATGGAGAGCGAGATTGGCCGTTACCTGGGACAGGTCGGTGAGGCTCACCTGTCAGATGACTCCAAGCAGAAAATCCGCTCCATGCTCCGTCAGATCGGCGAGTTGGAGAGCGTGGGTGACAGTTTCTTCAACCTGGCCCGCATCCTGCACCGCAAGCGTGAGAACAAGATTGACTTTACCGAGACCCAGGTTCAGGGCGTAAAGGATATGCTTCAGCTGGTTAAGGCTGCCGTAACTGAGATGAATATGCTGCTCTCCGGCCGCAGGGAGGATTTCAGCATAGAGACAGCCAAGTCAACCGAGACTCAGATCAACGCTCTGCGTACCAAGCTCAAGCAGCAGAACATCATGGCTATCGATAAGCATGACTACAGCTATGCCAGCGGTACCATCTATACCGATATAATCAGCGAGTGTGAAAAGACAGGTGACTATATCATCAACGTTGTCGAGGCCAGACTGGGCGTGGCTATCACCGATACGCACGTCAAGGGCATCGCACTCGATCCTCACGGACGTGTGGTCAGGATTGACGGATATCCCATACCTCTGACCAAGACTGAACTCGATATTCTGTCGCTGTTCGTTGACAATCCTGAGAAGGTGTTCTCGCGTGAGGACCTGCTCTCAACCATATGGCCCAATGACGTGATCGTGACGCCGCGTACCGTCGATGTCAACATTACGCGTATCCGCAAGAAAATTGAGCCTTACTCACACTGCATCGTGACACGTGCGGGACTGGGTTACAGCTATACTCCCGCTCCTGAGGAATAACTGCAGTTGAGTATTACATTTATATGGGCCGCAAGGAAAAAATGAGTACCTTTGCGGCCTGTAATATTTTTTGATATGAATACTATCTGGATTGTACTGCCCATCCTTACGCTTTTGATGTTTGACCTGGGTCTTACCCTGAGGTTTGAAGACTTTGGTAAAGTGTTCCGCCGTCCGTGGCCTATAGCTGTCGCTCTTGTGGGCCAGCTGGTGCTTCTGCCGCTTATAGCGCTCGGTCTGGCTTGGGCTTTCAACCTCACCCCGGTGTTTTTCATCGGCCTTATACTGATTGCATGCTGCCCGGGTGGAAGTTCATCGAACATATTCTCAAAACTGGCGGGCGGCGACGTGGCTCTGTCGGTTATTCTTACCGCGCTGAGCAGCATCATCACCCTCTTTACCATCCCGCTGATCATGAGCTGGGCTACCCGTATAGTGGGGGAGAGCGTGGGTATTACGCTGCCGGTAGGTAACCTCATCAAGCAGAACCTGCTGCTTATGCTGCTGCCCGTCCTCGTGGGCATCGGCATTCATTACATATGGCCCAATGCGGCCGGAAGGATTGACAAGGTGCTCTCCAAACTGGCGTTCCCGCTCCTTATGGTGCTGATTACCGTATTCTTTATCCAGCACTATCGCACCATACTTGATAATCTGGGTCGTGTGGGCGTGTGCGTGACCGCCCTGATCCTGGTTGCAATCACCTGCTCGTCGCTGCTGTCACGTCTGGTCAGGAACAGTGCTGAGCAGCGCAAGACCGTGGTAATCGAGGTGGGTATGCAGAACGCTGCCCAGGCTATCGCGATCGCCTCCAGCCCGTTCATATTCGCCAACGAGGAGATGGCTATCCCCGCCATCCTCTACTCGCTCATGATGAACGTAGTCCTGCTCATCTACGTCTACTGCGTCAAATCCCGCTGATTCTAGCGTATTTTGAGCGGTGTTGTTGCCGGACAGTTTGGCAAAAGCGTTATATTTGCGCAAATAGTTTTTTTCCTTTATTCTATGAAGCGTATTTATTTAACCTTGCTTTTGCTGGTTCTTTGTTTGCCTATGTTTGCTCAGAGGGCCAATGTGTCTAACAATGCAGTGTCAGTAGAGCTTGAAAGTGCTCTCAAAGCCAAAAAGAATGCCTGGATCAGTCTGGCTGCCTGCGGCGCCGTGTGGCTGACCGGCGAAGTTGTCTATAACGTTGAGGCAAACCGTTATGCCAATGAACGTTGGGATGGTCAAAGGGCGGAAGATTTTGTCAAATTGTTCCAGGAGGGTACTAAACAGAAGGCTTGTAAGGTCGGCCAGACTGTAGCGATAGCCGGATTCCTGGGAACCGTTGCCTCGGGAATAGTGGTCATCAGGACGTCAAAGGCGGTCAAGAGACTCGGTAGAGAATTGAATAATGACGTAGCTCAAATGGATTTCGGCTTCTCCCCAGCCGGCGCCACTCTCGCCTTCACTTTCTAAAAAACTAACACACTAGGGACGGTTCCTAATGTTGCAGTTTTCTCGCAAAACTGTAACATTAGGAACCGTCCCTAGTGTAAAAAACGCAGGTGCTTGGTATTGGGGCGAAGTGAGTATGCGAACGAGAGCGGCCGGGTAGGCCGCCCTTTTTGCGAAGCAAAATAAAAAAAGGTCGTTCAGGCGGTACAACAAAAAAAGAAGATCCGGAACGGGTCTTCTTTTTTGTTGTAGCGCCTACGGGAATCGAACCCGTATGCCAAGATTGAGAATCTTGTATCCTAACCGTTAGATGAAAGCGCCATGCGGTTAATGTCGTGTTGCAAAAGGAGGCGGAAGCTGGGGGATTCGAACCCCCGGTACGGTAACCCGTACGGCAGTTTAGCAAACTGCTGGTTTCAGCCACTCACCCAAACTTCCTTGGGAACCGTAATCGGCATCCTTAAGCGGGCACAAAGGTAAGGCACTTATTTGAGTCTTGCAAGTTTTCTGATGATATTTTTTCAAAAAACAACAAAGAATTATTTTATCCGTTATCTTTGATAAATGAAATGAATGAGTTACTGAATTAAGGCTCAAAACAGAAAATGTCTGAAAACAACAATATATCATTACCAAGAGGATGCCGAATCATAGAGTTCCCCGAATCGGCCGATGACAGGGGAGCGCTCTCGTTTGCCGAAGGCGCGCATCAGATTCCATTCCAGATAGAGCGTGTGTTCTGGATTTACGGGGTGCCCGAGGGCAAGACCCGCGGCGGCCATTCCCACAGCGAGTCGGCTGAGGTCGTTGTACCCGTGACCGGCAGTTTCCGTATGGTGGTCGATGACGGCACACACCACGTGGAGGTTATTATGGACTCACCCCGCAAGGGCATACTGATCCCGCCGGGAGTATGGTGTGATTTGAGGGATTTTGCACCCGGCACGGTCTGCATGGTGTTTGCATCGCACCCGTATAATGCATCGGGCTATATCAATGACTATAACGAGTATCTGACCGAACAGCTGTCGGTGGTGAGGTACGATGAATCACATAAGGAGGAGTGGAACGCCTTTGTGGCGGCATCCAAGAACGGCACGTTCCTGTTTGACCGCGGTTACATGGACTACCACAGCGACCGGTTCAGGGACTGCTCGCTCATGTTCTACAAGCACGGCAAGCTGCTGGCTATGCTGCCTGCCAACTGGCGTGAGGACGAGGGTACGGTGCAGTCGCATGGCGGCCTGACCTACGGTGGTCTGATTGTTCCCAAGGATATGATTGCGGTCGATGCGCTCGAGGTGTTCAGCTGCGCCATCGACTGGATGAAGCGGGAGCTCGGGGCTCACCGCTGGCTCTATAAACCGATACCGTATATATACAGCAAGCTCCCGGCCGAGGAGGACCTGTACGCTCTGTTCCGCAGCGGAGGCAAGCTCAAGGAGAGGGGAGTGTCATCGGTCATAGATTTCTCGAACCGTCTGCCCATGCGTCAGTCGCGCAAGAACGGGCTGGCCAAGGCACGTAAGGCGGGCCTGGTGGTCGATGACGGTAATATGACATCGGACCTGGAGGCATTCTGGAATATCCTGGCGGGTATCCTGATGGACAAGCATAAGAAAAAACCGGTGCATACCGTTGCTGAGCTGCAGCTGCTCGCAGGACGTTTTCCGGGGCAGATCAAGCTGCACGTGGTGCGTGACGGTGGCGAGGTGGTGGCTGGTGCACTTGTATATGACATGGGGCATGTGGTGCATACGCAGTACCTGGCTTCATCGGAGTCCGGCAAGAAAAACGGGGCGCTGGACCTGCTGCTCAAGACCCTTATAAACGAGGTATATGCTGACCGCACCTATTTTGACTTTGGCGTCTCGACCGAGAACGGAGGCAGCTACCTGAATGAGGGGCTCATATTCCAGAAGGAGGGATTCGGCGCGCGGTCGGTCGTTTATGATACTTACGAAATGCTGTTTTGACTATGATAGAGTTTCTGCCGCTAGGCAAGATTACTGAGAAATATTCCGATGAGATACACCGCGCGGTGCTTCGGGCCGTGGACAGCGGATGGTATCTGCTGGGGAACGAGGTGAGCGCGTTTGAACGCGAATATGCCGATTACATAGGCTCCCGCAACTGTGTGGGATGCGCCAACGGCCTTGACGCCCTCTGGCTCATACTGCGCGCTTACATGGAGCTTGGTTTCATGGCGCCCGGCGATGAGGTGCTGGTTCCTGCCAACACTTATATCGCATCGGTCCTGGCCATAACCGACAACGGACTCAAACCGGTGCTGGTGGAGCCCAAATGGTCCACTCTTGAGATCGATGAAGACGAG